>CAIOKW010000213.1 GCA_903858975.1 Oligoflexia bacterium
CTCCGTCAATCGCCCTGAATCGGTAATGCTCTTTCTTGATTCCCAAATCGTGGGCAAACTGAACCAGCGTTCGACCACCGTTTCCACACATCGTGCACTCGCCTCCGTCGGAGTTGTAATTCTTCATTTCAAAATCGTAATGGGGGTCGGAGTTGAGAAGGATCAGACCATCCCCCCCTACGCCAAAGCGGCGGTGACACAGTTGGGCAATTTCACTTCGAGTAAAGTTCCATTTTCCATCTCGATTATCGATCAAGATGAAGTCATTTCCACTGCCTTGGTACTTTGAGAATTGAATACGCATGATGGACCTGATCCTACACGGATGTGTGTTTTTTTAGAAGACTTGCCGTGAGTTCTAGTTGGTATTGTGAGGGGAGACGAAGGGGCGTTATTTTATGTTGCAGCGAGGTGATGGCATGGGCTCCCTTCAATACTGCTCGTCGTCTCAAGGCTTCCGTCATTCGGTCTAATAGTTCCTGAAAAAGGTCTGATTTTTCTACCTCGAGGATCTCAGCCCTCAAGTAATGCACCATCTGGATGGAATCGATAACCTGGTATTCTGAATTGATACTTGCAGAGTACGGAAGGATGGGCAGCTTTTGTTGATTTTCAGAGCGCCTAGATTCCTCCTTGTATTGAAATCGAATGGACGTGTCCTCAGGAATAGTCTCATCCTGATCTCGATCAGAGGCCTTCAGCTTAAAGCTGAGCCCTGAGTCCCGGAGGTCTTGAATTAATTTGATACCCGAAAATTCACTGATTCTGGGAAAGAGAACTCGTCCCGAAGTAATCTGAAAATCGAGGTCGCTTGAATTGATTCCAATTTCATTTTCGGTGATAAACAGAAGTAGTTTGTCTCTGGAGTAAAGATCAAAATTACCGGCAATCATGAGATGAAAAGGATTACGAACTCCTGGCTCAAATGCAGCCTCTTTTGCCCTCTCAGAATAAGCGCGGAGTTCATTCAGTGTATCTAATTTTTTCTCAGTGAGCGTCGGTTCCGAAGTTGGGAATTCAGCAACAGGGGACTCAGAAAGGAAATCCATGGGAGGAAGTGCATCCATCACACTTTCGGTGCTGAAATCTAGAGTTGGCTCAGGAGGAGCTTGATCAAGTGATGAAAGCTCTTGAAATGGATCTTCTGATGGAGGCACTTGATCCACCTGTTCCTCAGGTGAGGGCTCATGATCCATCATTCCAATTTGGTCGATTGACTCAAAGGCATCGATCGCTTCTATAGGCTGAAGCTCATTGACTGCAAAAGGATCCTCTTCAACGGGCGTACCATCCGCCTGTGTGGGATCGATTTGAGGCAATTCCATAATACCCGTGAGGTCCTTTTTTTCCGGCGGGGTTCCATCCGAGCTCATAGCTCTATGGTAACCCCATTTAATCGGAGATCAAAGGGATTCTAAAGCTGGGAGCCGTGACATTTCTTGAACTTCTTGCCGCTTCCACAAGGACACTCATCATTGCGACCGAGTTTCGAGGTATCAATGCCATGAGGTAGGGGACGCATTCCACTCAGCGATTCACTTGCAGTGGGTAGGCGACCTGTGGTGGAAGTACTGACCGGTGAAGCAAGTGATGCGACTGGATTCGTGATCGGGGCTTCTTCAATTTCTTCGCCTTCGAATTCGCCTTCCAGCTCATCAGGAGAATTAGCGCTGATTTGAACGGCAAACAACTTGCGAACGACATCGCCTGTAATTTGAGCCATCATCAGTTCAAAGAATTTAAACCCTTGTTTTTTATACTCCACGAGTGGGTCTTTTTGGCCGTAACCTTGAAGTCCGATACCATCGCGCATGTGATCCATGGCGAGCAAGTGATCTTTCCAAAGTTGGTCAATGGTTCCAAGAAGGACCATCTTCTCTACTTGGCGAATGAGATCTTGAGAATACTGCTTCTCTTTTGCTTGGTAAGCGTCCTCAGTGATTTTACCGAGAAGTTTGCGAAGCCCATCCCCATTCAGAGGCTGGATGTCGTTTTCCGTAATGTTGGCGTGAACCTGATAGGTAACGGTGATTGCCTCGTTCAGTTCCTTAATATTCAAGGAAGTTCCGCCATCCATCTTTCGCATTTTTCCGCCTGGAAAGAAGTCTTCAACAATCGCATTGTTGATTTCTTCGACCATGGAGAAAACCATGGCGCGAAGATTGGGTTGTCCTAGAACTTCGCGTCTCCAAGCATAGACCACTTTACGCTGTTGGTTCATGACATCGTCATACTCGAGCAAGTGCTTACGAATGTCGTAGTTATGGCCTTCAACTTTTTTCTGAGCATTCGCAATGGCTTTAGTGATCCAAGGATGCTCAATTGGAAGGTCATCTTCCATAAAGCGTTTGATATTCACGCCACCGAAAATTCTCATTAGATCATCATCTAAAGAGAGATAAAATTTTGATTTACCAGGATCTCCTTGACGACCGGCACGGCCTCGAAGCTGGTTATCGATCCGGCGAGATTCATGTCGTTCGGTACCGATGATGTAAAGGCCTCCTGCTGCTTTTACTTCAGCACGTTCCTTCTCCACCGAATCAATCCACTTGGTCATGTTGTCTTCGAGAGCAGCTCTCCATGCGGCATGCTCTTCTTCTGTCGCATCAGGGCTCAGTGGCGCCATGGTGTGTTTTGCCATGAATTCAGCATTACCGCCGAGGAGAATGTCGGTACCTCGACCGGCCATGTTGGTAGAAATCGTTACAGCACCTTTTCGTCCGGCCTGGGCTACAATTTCAGCCTCGCGCTCATGTTGTTTTGCATTCAGGACGTTGTGTTTGATGCCAATGGTTTTTAAGTGTTTAGCCAGCTGCTCAGATTTATCTACGGAGATGGTACCCACCAGAACAGGTTGTCCTTTGTCGTGTGCGACTTTGATTTCTTCACTGATGGCTTTCAGTTTTGCAGCCTCTGATTTGTAAATCGTATCAGGCTCGTCTTTACGAACATTGGTTCGATTGGTTGGGATAATCGTAACATCGAGGTTATAGATTTGTTTGAACTCGGTTGCTTCGGTGTCCGCAGTACCAGTCATGCCCGAAAGTTTTTTGTACATCCGGAAATAGTTCTGGAAAGTGATGGTCGCGAGCGTTTGGTTTTCGCTCTCAATGTTGACGCCTTCTTTAGCTTCAACCGCTTGATGAAGGCCATCGCTCCAACGGCGGCCGGGCATGAGTCGGCCCGTGAATTCATCGACAATGCAGACTTCACCTTCTTTGACTACGTAGTCCACATCCCGTTTAAAGAGAACGTGGGCACGAAGGGCCTGATTCACATGGTGGAGAAGCTCAATGTTTGCTGGGTCATAAAGGTTCTTGATCCCCAGGCGCATTTCCATCTTATCAACGCCCGACTCTGAAAGGGCTGCCGTTTTTGATTTTTCATCCAGAGTGTAATCAGCGTCTTTCAAGAGTCCGCCGTCTGCGCGAATTTGGCGATCGATAATATAATAGAGGTCGGTTGAATCTTCAGATGGGCCTGAAATAATGAGTGGAGTTCTTGCTTCATCGATCAAGATCGAATCCACTTCATCGATGATCGCGTAATGAAGTTCACGCTGAACATAATCTTCAAGTTTGAACTTCATATTGTCTCGAAGATAATCAAAGCCAAACTCATTGTTAGTTCCGTAAGTGATATCGCAGCCATAGTTTTGTTGGCGTTGGCGATCGTTGAGTCCGTGAACGATGATTCCGGTAGAAAGGCCTAGGTATCCAAAAACGCGGCCCATCCACTCACTGTCTCGACGTGCAAGGTAATCATTCACCGTGATGACATGAACCCCTTTGCCTTCTAGTGCATTAGTGTAAGAGGGGAGAGTGGCAACAAGGGTTTTTCCTTCCCCGGTTTTCATCTCTGCAATTCGTCCGCGATGAAGGGTGATTCCCCCGATCATCTGCACATCATAGTGACGTTGACCGATGACCCGCCAAGCAGCCTCGCGAACGGTTGCAAATGCTTCAGGAAGAATGGAGTCGAGTTTCTCTCCGCGTTCGAGTCGTTCCTTGAATCGTGCGGTTTGGGCCTTCAGGTCATCGTTTGAAAGAGCCTTAATTTTTGTCTCGAGTTCATTGATCCGGCCAACGATGGGATAAATGGTTTTTAACTCTCGATCATTTTGTGTTCCAAAAATCTTTTTGCCTAGTTGATTTAGTTGTTCAATCATGGAGTCCTCGTTCCTAAATTCTTTCGTTAATTTTCCAAAATATATGCAAGTGGATCCACGGGGATCCCATGTACCCGAACTTCATAGTGCAGGTGCGATCCTGTGGAGTGCCCTGAGTTCCCGATCAGGGCGATGCTTTGGCCGCGCTTTACGAGCTGGCCTGGTTTTACTAGAAATCGTGAAGTATGGCCGTACCAGGTTTCAAGGCCATAGCCGTGATCTAAGATCACGATTTGGCCATAGCCTGATTTCCGCCCCGCAAAAACCACTGTTCCCTGAGCGGGAGCGTGAATGGGAGTGCCAATCGCATTCGCAACATCCAGTCCCTCATGCATTTTTTCTGCCCCGTCTCCCATGGGTGAAACGCGAACGCCAAATCCAGAGGTAAAATACCCCTCGGCTGGTTTTTTCGTAGGAAGGGCATTTAAGAAAGATTTTTGATCGGAAAGAAGTTCATAAAGATCATGAAGATTTTGTTCCAAAGTGAGTGACTTAAGACTCACCTTTTCAAAGGCTTGATCTTCTTTGGGGGAAAGGTTTTCGGGCGCCGAAGTTTTGTTTTCATTCGATGCAAAACTCAGATTGGAGGCAGCATTGGGAGGAGGAAGCTCAATGTGTTGAGAGAGTTGATCCTTATCCATGAGATTCGTGATCATTTTGAGTCGAGCGGAAAAGTTTTCAATTCGATCTAGACTCGATTCAAGTGATTCCATTCGGTTTTGATAAAGCTGCAGGTCTTGTCGTAATCTTCTGTTTTCAGATTGAAGTTCACGATTTTCATAAACTTGGTTTGCGACAAAACGGTAATCCAAAAACAAAGTCACTGAAATGAGGCCAAGGACAGGAAGCACGACTAAACCGGCGCGCACCAGCCACGCCGGTACATTGAACTGTCTCGGACGAGAGGAGTTCTCTGGAATAATCATGATTGTATAAAATCGATTGGCCATCGCTTACTTAAAGTACTTTCACTAAAACTACCGTTGAGTTGTCATCGCCGCCCCGAGCGTTTGCAGTCTGAATCAGTTTGGAAGCGGCTTCGCCTAAGCTTAACCCGTTTTTCTGACTTTCTTCAAGAATTTCAAACATTAGAGCATCATCGACCGGCCCGGAAAGCCCATCTGAGCAGAGGAGAAAACCATCCCCCGATTCGAGCGGAAAGGTAAAGGTATCTCCCCGGAGTCCGAGCTCATAGCCGACGGATCGCGTAATGACATTCTTCATGTCATCAAACTTCACTTGTTCACGAGTGATTAACCCTGCGCGCAATTTTTCTTGAACGAGTGAATGGTCTCGGGTGAGTTGCCAAATTCCATTCGAATTCCAATAATATGCGCGGCTATCGCCCACCTGAAGGATGGTGGCAATGGAGCCGCTAATCTTGAGAACGGTCACGGTTGTTCCCATGCCGCTTAATTTAGGATCGATAGAGGCCCTTTGATTGATGGCCTGATTTGCGAGCTGGACCGACTGGTCTAGTAAAATGGAATCATTCGTCATCGGAGCGGATTGCACATTTTGAATGATACTCTCTACGCACATCTGGCTTGCGATTTCACCCCCTTGGTGACCGCCCATGCCATCAGCAACGATAAAAAGGCCGAGTTCAGGGAGAGCAGCACCAGAATCCTGATTCTGTTTTCGCTTCATCCCAATATCCGATAGCAGAGCGCTTTCTAAGTGGTAGATCTGAATGTTCGCCATGAGTAAGTCCTGATTGTGACGAAGTTTCAGAGCGAAGTCTATGATTTCTCAGAGACGTCAGAACTTTGACGGCGCTGAGTGGATTTCATTTAAAACGTTTCTTGCGATGGAGTCAGGGTCTGAAAAATACCACTGCATTGAGGTCAGCGAAGAGTGAGGTGCTGAAGTGGAGAGTTGTAGGTGCTGCTCTGCGATCTGGGCAAGGGCCTTTGCGGAATCAATAACGGTCCACTGGGGAAGGTATTTCTCAATTCCCCCTTTGATCCATGGATAGTGGGTACACGCAAGAAGGGCGACGCCGGGTTCTAGGCTTTGATAGGATCTTACGTACTCTTGTACCGTAAGTTCCATCACGGGGTGGTGAATCCAGCCCTCTTCAATGAGGGGAACTAGAAGCGGACACTCCTGCTCAAAGATATGATAATTCGGGTCGATTTTTTTCAGAAGTGTCGAATAGATACGGCTTCGAACGGTGGCTCTAGTTCCAAGGATAAGGATCGGGGTGCTTGGGGAAGCGAGCGCATCCGTAACGGACTTCACCCCAGCCTCGACCACATCGAGGATGGGCATGGGGCTCAGGGTGTTTTTGAATTGTTGGAAGGCTAGACTTGAAGCGGTATTGCAAGCGATCACGAGGGCTTCAATTCCTTGAGTCTTCATGCGTTCAGAGGCGCTGGTTACCAGTGATTGAATCTGGGTTGGGCTCTTAGTTCCATAGGGGACATTCGCAGTGTCCCCAAAATAGAGGTACTCATGCCCTGGGAACTGCTTTCGCAATTCTTTTAGAACCGTTATGCCGCCTACGCCCGAATCAAAGACCCCAATCTTCATAAAATCAATCCTAGCGGCAGATAGACTGGAAAGTCAAAAACCCGTCAACTTTTTGTTGCGTTAAATTAAATTAGTTCTGTAGAATTAAATGCGGCGCACGGGGCGTTTTCCTTAGACGAAAGCGGGTATCCATCGCTAAACTGTTAGGCAGAAGAGGGCCCAATCCACATGACTCAATCCGCACAAGAATGGTCGAAATACTTTAGTCAAATCCAATCCAAAGAAGAGTTTCAAACACTCAATTGGGAAGGGAGTTTTTTTGATTATCTTGAACTCGTAAAGAAGAATCCTAACATCGCAAGAAATGCGTTTCAGCGCATGTACGACATGATC
>CAIOKW010000214.1 GCA_903858975.1 Oligoflexia bacterium
GTCTTAGGCGCCGGAGTGATGGGGGGCGGAATTGCTCACCTACTCGCAGATAAAGGCATTACCGTTCGCATGAAGGATATCGGACTTCCGGGACTTGAGCTTGGAGTTCAATCTGCGCTGACTCTTTTCAAGAAGAGTTTGAAGCGTAAATCGATCAACGAAAGACAGTTTCAACAAAAGCTCGCACGCATTGCTCCGACCACCAGCTATGATGGTTTTAAAAGTGCTGAAGTCGTTGTGGAAGCAGTCGTTGAACGAATGGATGTAAAGCAGTCAGTCCTAAAAGAGCTTGAGTCCTATGTGAGTGATGATTGCGTGATCGCAACCAACACGTCATCGTTATCAGTCAGTCAAATGCAAAGCGTAATGAAGCATCCAGGTCGTTTTTGCGGAATGCACTTCTTCAACCCGGTTCACAAGATGCCACTCGTTGAAGTGATTCGCGGAGATCAGTCTTCTGATTTGGCTGTTTCTCAGGTGTTTCAATTTAGTAAACAAATAGGAAAGACTCCGATCGTCGTTAAAGATGGACCGGGATTCCTCGTCAACCGACTCCTGATGCCTTATCTCACTGAAGCTGCGATCATGGTATCAGACGGCGTTCGGATTGAGGAACTCGATGCAGCGATGCTTAAGTTTGGAATGCCGATGGGGCCGATTGAGCTCATCGATGAAGTGGGTCTAGATGTAGGCGATAAAGTGGGACACATTCTTCACGATGCATTTGGAGAGCGCATGTCGCCTCCGACGACTTTCGAAAAACTCCTCAAAGAAAAGCGTCTCGGACGTAAGTCAGGTGCGGGTTTTTATCTGTACGGCGGTAAAGATAAGTCGGAGAGAAGTTTCGATCCAAACATCTATACACTCTTGGGTCTAACTCCGGTTGAGAATAAAGTGGCAGCAGACGAAATTATTGATCGATGTGTGTATAGCATGGTGAATGAAGCCGCTCGTTGCCTTCAGGAGAAGATTGTGGAAACCGCGAGTGACGTGGATCTTGGAATGATTATGGGTACTGGGTTTCCTCCGTTCCGTGGAGGTTTACTCCGCTATGCTGATTCGGTGGGGCTTGATAAAATTGTGAGTCGCCTGACTGAATTGTCTCAAAAATATGGAATGCGGTTTCAACCAAGTGAAGCGCTTCAAGCGTTTGCGGCCAAAGGTTCATTCTACGAATGAACTGGGTACTCTTTGTTGCAAGACGGTATTTGAAGGCTAAACGGAACACCCGTTTTTTAAGCCTGAGTACCGCCTTGTCAATGGGGGGAATTGGTTTAGGCGTGGCTGCGATCATTGTGGTGCTCTCCGTGATGAGCGGCTTTGAGCGTCAGCTGAAAGAAAAACTGGTATCGAGTGACCTTCACGTATTAATCACCCCTCAGTCTTCATTCCCCGGATTTGATATGGGACTGGTTCCTAAAAATCAGGTGGCGTCCTTGCCTGCGATTGCCTCGATGAGCTCAAGTAAAGAAGTAGAGCTCATGAGTTATAATCTGAGTACAGAGGTGGTGGTTCGCGCGGGAAACAAGGTGTCTGGAATCCAGGTCAAAGGAATCGAGACTGATCGACTCTTGCGTCTGAAAAAGAGTTTAGTGGAAGAGGCCTTACCTCAAATGTTAGTCGATCGAGATGGTGCGGAGGCCACTCGTTATCCTGGAATTTTTATCGGCAAGGAACTGGCCTATGAAATGGGACTCATTCCCGGGGATTTTGTAACCCTGATTTCACCCTCGCAGATGGATGGCCCCTTTAATAATATTCCCAGAATCAAACGCTTCATTGTGGAGGGGATTTATCATTTAGGGGTTCCCGATCAAGAATCACATGTGGCGTTTACCCCGATTGCAAATATGGAAAGCTTCACCCGTAAAAAAGGGGTGATGAGCGAAATTGAGGTAACACTTAAGAATTCAGATGCCTCCGAGGCTTTTGTGAAACGTTATCAGCACAACCTTCCTGATCTGCGCGTTCGAGATTGGAATGAACTCAATCAAAATTTATTTGCCTCCATGAAGCTTGAGCGTCTGGCGATGTTCCTTATTCTTTTATTTACGGTGATCATTTCGAGTCTCAATATTGTGTCGACTCTGACTCTGCTGGTTCAAGAAAAAATTAAAGAGATTTCCATCTTTAAAACGATGGGCGCAACCACTGCAAATATCAGGGGAGTTTTTATTTGGAAGGGGCTCATGATCGGTGGGGCTGGGGTGGTTTTTGGAACCCTTTCGGCGCTCATGATCTGTGTGGCGCTCAAGAAGTTTCAGTTCGTAGCGCTGCCTGATGTTTATTATGATCGAACACTTCCGGTAACCTTCGATTTAGCTTATTTTCTGGGCGTACCTTTGATTTCATTTGTGATTGTTTGTATCGCCTCCTATTTTCCGGCAAGGGGCGCATCGCGGTTAACGCCGTTAGAAGGGATGAGGGAATTTTAATGTTTACAGGTATTATTCAGAAAGTTGCTCGAGTGAGCATGCTCGAGAAGACGAGTGCGCAGAGTTATCGTTTAAGAATCACGAATCCGTATGCGGTCAGTGCAAATGAGGATCCGATCCACCTGGGTGAGAGCATTGCGAATAACGGGGTTTGCCTCACCGTGACCTCAATGGGGCCGGACCACCTCGATTTTGACCTGAGCCCAGAGACAGTGGAGCGGACCGCTTTATCTCGCCTCAAAGTGGGGTCGGCGGTCAATTTAGAGCGCTCCCTTCGCATGGGGGATCGACTCTCAGGACATTGGGTGCAGGGGCATGTCGACGGCACTGCCAAAGTGATTAAGGTGCACGAGGTGGAGAAAGGGTATTATGATCTCCAGATTGAACCTATCGATCAATCGGTACTACGTTATTGTGTAAAAAAGGGTTCTTTAGCAGTGGATGGGATTTCGCTGACCATCCATGATTTAGACTCAAAATCGCTTCAGTTTCAGATCATCCCTCATACCTGGGCTGAGACGGCGCTCCATGATTTAAGTCATGGTGATTTAGTCAATATTGAGGTAGATGTATTGGCGAAATACATTGAAAGAATGAAAAATTATGACGCGACTTGAGTCTGCAATCGAGGCCCTGAAAAAGGGCGAAATGGTGATCCTAATCGACAGTGAGGATCGTGAGAACGAGGGCGATCTGGTGCTTGCGGCACAGTTTGCGACGCCGGAAAAAATCAATTTTTTCATTCGTCAGGCCTGCGGTTTAGTTTGCTTGGCACTGGAAGCGGATCAGGTGGACCGCTTAGGTCTTCCGCCGATGGTCGTGGATAATAGTAGCCCTCGCAAAACCGCATTTACAATTTCAGTGGAGGCTGCAGTCGGAGTCTCTACCGGAATTTCAGCAGCCGATCGAGCGCACACGATCTTGGTGGCATCTAATCAAAATTCAACAGCAAAAGATTTAGTTTCCCCCGGGCATATTTCCCCCTTCGTGCAGTTCCTGGCGGAGTCCTGGAGCGGGCTGGACATACCGAAGGATCCATTGAGCTCTGTAAGCTAGCGGGCTTAATTCCGGCTGCGGTCATTTGTGAGATCATCAATGAAGATGGCTCGATGGCACGAAAACCCGATTTAGAAGAGTTTTCGAAGCGGTTTAATATTCCGATTGTGACGATTGAGGAACTCATCGCTTATCAAGCTGTGCATTCAGAGTGGATCACTCCGAGTAAAGTAGCGGATTTCCCGAATCGTTATCAAACTCCCGGCGGACACGCATGGAAGATCCAAAGTTTTAGAAATACGATTACCGGAATTGAGCACGCTTTAATTTTTACCGATAATCTAAGTGAAGGCGAATTAAAGCAAACGCCGATGGTTCGCATTCATTCAGAATGCTTGACTGGAGATAGTCTTGGGTCTCTTCGCTGTGATTGTGGTTTTCAACTGGAGAGCTCCATTCGTCAGATCTCAGCATCCGAATCGGGTGGTGCCATTGTTTACTTAAAGAACCAAGAGGGACGCGGCATTGGTCTATGGAATAAGATCGAAGCCTATTCGCTGCAGGATCAGGGGCAAGACACCTTTGATGCAAATGTGACTCTGGGTTTTGAGCCCGATGCTCGTCACTATCAAGATGCGGCTAAAATCTTAAGCATGAAGGGTTTAAAGGAGATTCTTCTTCTCACAAATAACCTTCATAAAGTGAAAGAACTCAACGCCTTTGGGATTACGGTTTTGGATCGTGTTCCACTTGAAATGGAGGTTCTTCCTGAGAATAGAGCCTACCTTCTTGCGAAACGTGAACGGTTTAATCATCAAATAGGAAACGTATGAGCTATCGAATTGCAATCATCACGAGTGAGTTTAATGAAGAAGTAACGGGTGGATTGAAGAGAGGCGCAAGAGCAGCTCTTTCTGAAAAAGGGGTGACTGAGATCACCGAGTTTCCAGCTCCTGGAGCTTTCGAAATACCGCTGATTGCCAAAAAGCTTGCACAGTCTAAGAAGTTTGATGGAGTGGTTTGCTTAGGTTGCGTGATCAAAGGAGATACGGCTCATTTTGAATTTATTAGTCTCGGGACCACCATCGGAATTCAGCAAGCAAGCCTCGAAACAGGCGTTCCGATTGCATTTGGAGTCTTAACGACCTACACGGATGAGCAGGCAGTGGTTCGCTCTCGTGATGACATTCATAATAAAGGCCGTGAAGCTGCACTTGCAGTGATTGCTTCTCTTAATATTTTCAAGCAGATATAAAAAACGCGCTCAAGATCAAATCCTGAGCGCGTTTTAGATTTATGGTTCTCTTAAATTACGCCACCTTCAGTTCACTCACTCTCGGTTGACCTTTTCTATTCTTCAATTGTTCTTTATTTCGTTTTACCTGTCGCTCGAGGTGATGAACGACTTCATCAATGGCACTGTAGAGATTCTCTGTCGTTGCCTCCGCGAAAAATTCAATGTGGTCACCCGTGAGGTGACAGTGGGCCACGTGAGCATGTTTTTCTACGGTGAAATTCCAATCTAAATTTAGTTTCCCCTTGAAGTACTTCTTCAGCTTTTCCGATTTTTTCTGTCGGTCATCTACATCTTCCTGCTCAATTATCTTTTCAAGGTCCGGATCAACGATTATAACTGGTCGCAAGCCTGGAGCCGCAAGGTCCTCGACCGGATCACTCTAACCTCTAAGTCGCTTTTTGTTCTGCCCGAGATCATCATCAAGGCCCACGATCTCGGCTTCCGCATTA
>CAIOKW010000215.1 GCA_903858975.1 Oligoflexia bacterium
GCATATCGGTATCAATATTCATTTTGATCACGCCATAGCCAATAGTTTCACGAATTTCGGCTTGGGTGGATCCTGAGCCCCCATGGAATACGAAATTAACGGGTCTTTCAGCGGTACCGAATTTCTTTTGAATGTATTCTTGAGAGTTTTTCAAGATCACTGGAGTCAATTGTACGTTTCCAGGCTTGTAAACACCGTGTACGTTCCCAAATGACGCTGCAACGGTAAAGCTAGGTCCTACTTCCTTTAAGTGTTGGTAGGCATAGGCGACGTCTTCGGGTTGCGTATAAAGTTTTGAGTTATCGATGTGAGAGTTGTCCACTCCATCTTCCTCACCCCCGGTCACCCCGAGTTCAATTTCAATACCGGTTTCAATCGCTTTCATGCGCTTAAAATAGTTTGCTGAAATCTCAATGTTCTCACTCAATGACTCTTCTGAAAGATCCAGCATGTGGGATGAGAAGAGTGGCTTTTTGTTCACTTTGTAATAAGCCTCACTCATCGTCAGCATGCCATCAATCCAGGGTAATAATTTCTTCGCAGCGTGATCGGTGTGAATCACCACAGGAACTCCGTAATGTTCAGCCATGAGTTGAATGTGCTGAGCGCCACTTACGGAACCGAGAACCGCTGCCTGATCATTTTGCAGTTTTAAGCTCTTGCCCGCATAAAACTGGCCGCCACCATTTGAGAATTGAATGATGACCGGAGAATTCAGTGCTTTCGCCGTTTCAAGCACACCGTTAATGGAATTGGTTCCCACCACGTTCACCGCGGGAAGTGCAAAACCGGTCTCTTTTGCGTGTTGATAAAGGTCTTGAAGTGCTGTTCCGAAAACGATTCCTGGTTTGAATTTCATGCCTTTATTCTTAACGTAGATTCGACGGAAATTCAAACCCCACAGTAGGCCTGGAGAGCACGATCAATGAGAACCTGATCCCTTTTAAAACCCAGATACGGCACAAAACTCATATCGCCAAGTTCCAAGGACTCATCTCCAATATGATAGTCCAAAATCCGAGTTTCCATGGGACGATTCGAATCAATGACCCGAAGCTGAAATCCTTGCTCCGTACGCGTCATTCCGATCAAGATCAAGGCATGGGAGGTGATTCCCTTAATCTGAACCATGAGCCATAGTCCTGGCTCGGAGGTTTGAAAACGCTCATAAATCGTCTCCATGTGAGACTGTAACTGATTGGCTGGCAAACTGGATTTGCCTGAAAGGCCTCGAATCCATTGTTGGGCAATAAACCCATCTCGGATTTGCCAGGTATTGAGTTCTGATTGAATGAGCTCCCGATAGTCCTCGCTGAAGCTTTGAAAATTGGAATAGCCGGGAATTTCAATCACACGAGTAAAATACACGAGACTTCGAACGAGTTCCTGCGCCTCTCCGTAAGTAGGTCTCGGTTTGGTGGGCGCATAACGAGCAAGATACAGGGATGATCTTTGAAGGCGACTGTGCCACCAGCAGACACCGCCATTTCCAATGCCACCGGAGTTTCGGAATCCCAAACGGTTATCGGGTAGCTCGAAGGCCTCTGTCAGCTCGGCTTTCGTACGGGTACAAAACCCATCAGCCCGAGCAGATGCGACTCCCAGCACCAAAAAAGAAAAAACCATGATCCATTTCTGCCATCCGTGACATCTATGCATGACCTGATTCTAACGAACTTCAGTCAAATTCCTAGCGGAAAATAGGGGCCCCGCTTATACGACTTTCTTACCCAATACTTCAACGACGGCGCTCATTCCTTGATGTCCTATCCCCTCTGAGATTTCTCGATCTTTCTCCTGAAAGGTGAGTAATTCCAAGCCCCTCAGCTCATCTTTGAGATCAGACAGAGTCATCATCATTTCAGCCGTCGGAGGGCCCCCTGTTTTATATTCAAGTTGCTTAGGCCGATAGGCCTCCAGGATCATTACGCCTCCTGGCCTTAACCCGCTTACGCATTTCTGATGAAGTACGGATCGAATTGTTTTGGGGAGATGGCACCAGATGGATACGATTCCATCAAAAGATTGCGGTTCAATTTCAAAATCGGATAAATCGCAGA
>CAIOKW010000216.1 GCA_903858975.1 Oligoflexia bacterium
CAGACTGCAGAAAGCCCCAGTGACTTTAATAGCACTGTTTTTCCGCCCGTATTGGGCCCGGATAAAAGCACCATCTTCTTGCCACGAGTGAGCTCAATCGTATTTCGAATGATTTGACTCTCTTCTAGTGACCAAAACAAAATCGGATTCACCGTATCGTGAAGCACCCACTCCCGTTCCGGACTCAGAGTAATTTGCTTACCCCCATAAACCTTCGCAATGCGAGCACGCGCTTGAACCGCGTCCCAATAACTGACGATCTCCACTGAAGAGCCAATCATTCCAACGAAGGGTTGAAGCTGGCGCGAAACCGCCATTAAGATTACAAAAATTTCTTGAGCGGTTTCAGCCTCCACTCGTCTCAAGTTGGATTGAAGCTGCTCTACTTCTTTCGGCTCAATGAAAACGGTCTGCCGACTGACCGAAAGCTCTGCTACGCGACCTTCAATTTTATTTTGATCAGAGACTCGCACTGGGAGCACGTAGCGTCCATCTCTCACATCTGAAAACTTTTCTTGAAGAAGCCCCTTTGCCGAATAATCACGCAACAGAGATTCCATTCGAGAGGAAATCTCGCGTTTCAATTCTCGGGATTGAGCAAAAAGCGTTCCGAGCTTGGGAGAAGCGCGTTCGGAGAGTTCTCCGGTAGGAGTCAGAACACGATCCAGCACACGAAGGCATTCATGAGGATCAAAAAGATGATTTAAGGCTTCCTTGAAGTTCTTTCCAGCAAATTCTTTAGGGAAGTGATTCCAGGAATCAAAACAATACAGCCAGGCACGAAGGCGAGCCAGCGCTGCGACTTCCAGGACACCGCTCTTTTCGAGTGTTTCAATTTCATCATCAATTTCTTGAAGCCCATTCAAGGGTCCCCAAACTGCGGAGCGCTCCAGGAGCGAGGTAATTTCTTGAGTTTCAAGCTGAAGCTCTTGGGCTCGCTCGATCGATTGAGCAAAGTTTTCAGTCGTCCCTAAGTTTTGGATTTTACGCTTCCCATAAGGCGTCCGCGCTTCATCGGAGGTGAGTCTTAAAAGCTTCGGCCAATCGAGATCATCAAAGGGTAAACGCACGCTCATGACTTCTTAAAATAACATGAAAAACGGTTTAGGGCATCCCGTTGAGACTCAAATTGTACCCGATGCAGGGCCTCTTCTAGAGATACCCATTCAAATTCCGTATGTTCGGAGGGATCAATCACAGGATTCTTCTTATGAGACTTCAGGAAGAAACCAAACGCATGTTCCTCCGCCTCTCCAAAGCGACCTACGAAGCGATAGGAAAACTCAAGATCAAACCACTCCCCTCGATCCGGGGAAAAGCCGGTTTCTTCTTCAACCTCCCGCTTCGCCCCCTCAAGAAAGCTTTCGCCCTTCTCGACGCCGCCTGTAACGGGATGCCATCCCCCTCCGCGACGCTCCAGAACCTTAAACAAGAGCACCTGGGTCAGACCCGCCTCATTCACTCGAGCAATCCAAATCTGCGCCTTCTTAGATCGGTTCGACAAAATTAAGATCCCTTCCAAAACTATCTTTTAAACCCCGAAGTGAAATCAGGGCGATCGTGACTACGACGACCCCAACGATGAGCACCGACTTCACAAGTCCGATTTGAGGTTTAAGATTGAGAACAATCAAGTTCATCGGAACAAGTGAAAAGCGAATAAAGTTTGGAACCGCGGTTGCCACCGTTGCGCGAAGGTTGGTTCCAAATTGCTCAGCCGCAATCGTACACACCACGGCCCAGTAACCCCCACTCGTTCCCATAATCACACACATGATATAAATCAGGTTTGAGCTCGCGCCCTTCATGCCGAGTAAGTAAACTAAGGCCGAACAAAAATTGAGCACAATGGCCCAAAACACAGCGCGATTTCGACTCTTCATCCACTGACTGAGCATTCCGAAAAGGAAATCTCCGATCACAAATCCGGAATAGCAGGCCATGACCGCTTTTGCCGTACTCACTTCCCCAATCACTCCAAAGCTTTTTGCAAATTCAGGTGCAAAGGTCACCAGAATTCCAATCGTGAGCCAAATCGGGATCCCGATTAAAATGCTGAGCGAAAACCGCTTGAAACGGCTTCCATCAGTGAACAAAGAAAAGAAGCTCCCCTTTCTCACCTGCTTTCCTTGCGTCTCTTGAAACATTCCGGATTCAGTGACCCCAATTCTCAAAATCAATAGCAAGAATCCAAGGACTCCTCCAATTTTGAAAGCCGTATGCCAATCAAATACTTGGGCAACCCAACCCCCGACAATTGCGCCCGTAACACCCACCGTTGCGACAATCATAGTCCCATAACCGCGAAGCGTGGGATGCAATACCTCTGAAACGAGCGTGATTCCGGCTCCAAGTTCTCCGGCCAGTCCCAGACCCGCAAAGAACCTGCAGAATGCATATTCAGTAAAACTAGACGCATACCCATTTAAAAAATTCGCAATCGAGTAGAGAAAAATCGACCCAAAGAGAACCGATAGCCGACCCTTACGGTCACCGAGCATTCCCCAAAAAATTCCTCCGAGCATGAGTCCCGTCATTTGAATATTATTCAAATGGGCTCCCACTTCGAGCTCGCGCCCCGTAAAGCCTAAAGACCTCAAACTATCCACTCGGACGATGCTAAACAAAAGCAGATCATAGATGTCTACGAAGTAGCCCAAAGCTGCGACAATGACGGCTGCATGGAGGAGTGATTTTTTAGATTGCGATTGAGTCATGCTCTCATGAGATCACTCAGCACTTAATTTTTCAATCGGATCAATGCTTTTCCGAAGAGTTTCTTTGACGTAGCGCCTAGAAACGACTTTGAAAATATCATCTCCCTTGCCAATTCTACTCAAGTAATCAGAAGCGTCTTCGGCAGCCCCACTTCCCGCATTCGAGCCCTTACCCGATCCATTTGCTCCAAACTTAAGCGATCCATCCGCGCCTACCTTTGCGCCCTTGTCATTTTTTCCAAAGAGATCAAAAGAGAACCCACTTCCTTTTTTGTCACTTGAGCCGGCTCCATTTTGCTTGTATTTCCCAGCCGCAAGATCAGCGGCCTGCTCCTGAGAATCTGCTAAAGGCTTCGTGTCTCCATGAAATCCATCAAAGGATAAAGAACCCGATCCGCCTGCACCTGCGGCCGGCCCTCCGCCGAGCGCCCCCTTGGAAGAGCCCTGTGTGCTCACATCAACCCCTGCATTGACGGCGCGACTCTTCCCGGAATCCGCAGTCATGGCTTCACCCTGGGCCGCAGCAACCGCGGGGGCAGTCGGATGATCTTCCAAATCAGTGCCGACACTACTCATGCCGGAAGCCTGCTGAAGTTCCTGTTGGGCTGTATGCAGATGCACTTGTCCGCTAGCCGCCGCTCCAATTCCAATACTATTGAAGCCTGCCCGACATTGATCAGGGGCGCCTGGTTTTAAAGAGCCTCCCACGCAACAGTCGGCTGCGAGAGATGAATCATTCGTGATGGGAGCTCCATCGATTCCCACACAGGCAAAATTCATCTCCACTCCGACCTTGAGTGCCCAGGCGTAATGAACCGACGAAAAGAGTAGGAGAACAATAAAAACTTTCATGATGCCCCCACCCTTACCAACTCATATCAGACGGTTTATCAGGAATCCCTGAGTCACTTGAGTCACACTTGTCGACGGGCATTCCCCGCGTGGTTTGGCCACAAATGTTATTCCGAATCGTGTACTCAATTCCGCCGGCGAAGCCATTCTGAAGCGAGCGAGAAGCACTGGTGCCTTCGTCGATCTTCACGTCACCACTGGATAAATCAAAGTGGGAGCTGCGCTGGCCGGTTTTATTGGAAGAAAGACTTCCCTCATCAATATGCCAATCCTTCCAACAACGAAATTCCTCGCCAGAAAAGATGCAGGATGCGACCTTGGCGAGTTTTTTCCTGCGGCTTCCCCAATTCAAATCGCCGGTTCCGCGATTACATTTGTAAATCAGCTGATTCATAAATCCGGGATCACCGGATCCCGGGCGAACATTAGCGGTCATCACATTTTTAAAGAGCGAGTCATGCTGGGCTTGCACTTTTGACATCACCTCGGCTACGACCAAGTTTCCCAAGGCCCCTTCATTCAGAGCTTTTTGAGCTTTGACTAGGGTACACAAACGAATAGCAGGATCCGAAAAACTAAACCCACCGTTCACGCATTTGTCCACAATATCGCTTTTGTTCGAAGTACACATACTCTTTGAATTGTCATCGAGCTTCTGAAAGTAAGCCTTAGCATCGTTTGCAACCGCAATATAGTCATTCTTCAAAGAGGAGGCGGCTGATGAGGTCAGCAAGGAATCTAAATTGGAAAGATCGGGCTGGATCGCCTTGAAAAAGTCATAAGCATTCGCTCGGATTCCCCACGGATAAGTCCCAAGCATCCAAGAACTCCAGAGCGTTCCTTCATCATTTTGAAAACGGAGATACACCCGTTTTGAGCCCCTTGCTCCAGTCGCATACGGCCTTCGACCACAAGTGCTATTATTTCCCACCGTCTGAGAAACCATTTCTTCATCTCCGGATCCCGCAATGTTGTGACCCACCACACTGCATACCGGGATACTGAGATCCGTTCCGACCAGGTGATCCTTACTTGATTTATCCAGATCAAGATCTTTGCCTTTATAGTAACCATAGATTTTCATCGAGAGCATACGTTTGGCTGACTTCTGAATCACCGCCTGAATATCCGAACATTTCGGAAGAATAATTTTGCACACATCTGCATCGGATGCATTCTTCACCTGGCCATCACTTCCGAGACAGGCGACTGACAACAAGGGCCCCGCAGCCCAAGACGAGGGCATGAGAACGAAAAATAAAAATATAAATCCTACCCAATTCATAAACACCCCTAGTGTAATATTAACGCGCAATGATATAATCCACAACATGGGTGTGTCACTTTGCCTTCTTTTCAACGTAATTAGTTTAAACTGGGCCCATGCAGGTCCGAGCAGCACTCCCGCTCCTCGCTTTAGTGTCGAAAGCGCAATTCAAGATCGAGTCAATCGCGTAAATGAAACTTACAAACGACGCGCGCCTCAAGAAGACCCGAGTGGAGAAAATAAAATCCCCGTTCCCCCAAAACCTAAAACCTTAAACTCACTTGCAGATGAGGCAATCGAGGATGAGTGGGATAAAAAGGAAGATTCAAAACTCCCAGGATCAATGGCTGAAAAAGAGGAGGCCTCACCGAAAGGCACGCCCGCCCTCAAGCCCCCTTCTCCTAAAAAAGCCTCAATCCTCAAAGTGGATGGCACTAAAGACAATTCCAATGAAAAGACCAGAGCAACACCCGGCTTTGCCGAACCTTCTCTGGTCTTTCCATCAAACCCATGATTGTTTTATTACTTAGAAACGCTCACTGATGTTTTAGATGAAGCATGATCTAACCAATCAGTCATGATGTTGAGTGCTTCTTGTACATGAGGATCTTTTAACCAAAGCGCACGGCGACCTTGAGACGTAGACGCTAAATCCTTCTTCTCTTTACGCTTGCCCTTGTCTTTAGTTGAACGGTTCATGATGTCTGAAACTTTCACCCAACCCTCATTCTTCTTCGTTTCCTCAAGATCTTTTTGAATGTCTTTGAAGTCTTGGCTCTCAACCACGCGCTTTGATGATTTCTCACGCAAGAATTTCACAAGGTCATCCGAAATCGGAGTCCATTGCTCTTTTGCGTCTTTTCCTTGAGCTGCGTCCAGCGCAATAAAGGGCTCTGTTTTTGAAGGAGGAAGAGCGTAGTCCATGAATTGCTCACCCATGTCATCAAGATCGAGGTAAGTCGGCATGGATACATCAGACACTACCCCACCATTTTGAGTCGAAACTCCGCCTGGAAGATAGAACATCTGCGTGGTCAGCTTCATTGCACCTAAGTTAAAAGGCAGTGGATTCAGAACCTGAACGCTTCCTTTTCCATAAGTATGATCTCCACCCACAATCAAGGCACGTCGATAATCCTTCATCGCACCCGCAAGAATCTCGGATGCAGACGCGCTCTGACGAGTAGTCAAAATCATGAAAGGTCCGTTATATGCGATTTTCGCATCTTCATCAGACAAAACTTCTCGATTCTTCTTTCCGTCTTGGGTCGCAACTACTGGACCTTTTTTAATGAAGAGCCCCGCAATCTTCACCGCATCTTGAAGCAATCCGCCGCCATCCAGTGAAAGATCAAGAATGATCCCATCTACTTTTTTTGCAGCCGCTTCTTCAA
>CAIOKW010000217.1 GCA_903858975.1 Oligoflexia bacterium
CTCGGGTTTCCGTTCCCATAAGCATCCTTCGCAGTCAGGGTCAGTGTGACATTAGAATCAGACGCAAGAGTAGATGTACTTGAGAAGAAACCGGATTCAGCGACTGAAAAGGCGCCAGGATTGACCGACATAGCATGAGAGCATGCGCTCAGGCCTGTGGAGCTCGTAGCTTTTAAATAGAGGGATGTTCCAGAAACCCGAATGCCAAGATCTGAAAAGCTAGCGACTCCGCTTGATGCGGCAGTGCTCTGGGTTCCAGTCAGTGCGGTAGAGTGGTTCGGTGTATTTGACAAGGGGATAGAGCAGCTAGAGTCAGCATAGAGAGCAACACTCACTGAATCAGTGGTACCACTTGCAATGTTTCCATTGGCATCCTTAAAAGTAAGTTGGGGTTGACTTGTAAGTAAGGAGTCAGCCTGAGCCCCCACGGGTTCGGTAGAAAAGCTGAGTGAGCTGGCAACGCCTGGTAAAATATTGAATCCAGACACGCACGGTGTCCATATTTTTCCATCGGTGGCTCTGACTGATTTCACATTCGTTTTTAAAACTTTTAGACTACTAAATGGAGTGACACCACTTACCGATCGGGGAGCAGCAGGAGTACCTGAACTCACTCCACCGCTGACTTCGCTTGAGCACGCATTGTCAGAATATCCAACAAAGGTCAGAGCATTGCCTTGATAGGAGGTCGAGAGATTTGAGAAAGTGTCATAGGCCTTGATCGTAGGTTGCTGAGAGAGGAGATGATCGGCATCCCCCGAAGTGGAAGGGAGTGGCGCAAAAGCAAAGCTCGAGGCAGTGCCTGAGTTGATGTAAAATGTGCTTGAGTTTGGGCTGACGACACTCCCAACACTCGCACGTAAATACTTATTCCCTTCTTTTTCAAAAGAGATATCCGTGAATTTACTAACGCCAGAAATTGCAGTCGTTGGGTTGGTTCCGAAGAGGCTTCCGTTTCCGGAAGCGATCGCGAGGCCCACTGGAGCTGTGGATGTGCTAACAATATTCAAATTTGCATCATAAAGAGTTACCCAAGGCTGTTGAGTTAAGGGGGTACCTGCAGTGTTTGGAGTGGAGGGTTGTTGAGTAAATGCAAGATTTGCAATGGCACCTGGGGCGATACTAAAAGAGTTCACACAGACGGTGTGGGTGCCGTCATTAGCTTGAAGCGATTGGACATTGGTCTTCAGGAGCTTTACGAGCGAAAAGCGAGCAAGGCCGTTAATGGCAGTCGCAGGATTTTGCGACGCTGATAGGCCATTTTGAATGGGGTTCGAGCATGCGCTATCTGAAAAGGCGGATAAGA
Source organism: Oligoflexia bacterium (assembly GCA_903858975.1). Lineage (GTDB taxonomy): Bacteria > Bdellovibrionota > UBA1018 > UBA1018 > CAIMNF01 > CAIMNF01. Next base: position 1,307 of record CAIOKW010000217.1, read on the forward strand.
AAACCGCTCCCGAAAACGTGGTCACCGTATTTTCATATTGGTCTTTAGCGGTCACTTCAGGAGCAACACTGAGTGCCGTATCGGTATTGCCGGAGTGAGATGGATCCTGTGAAAAGATCAAGTGGGTCACTTGTCCTGAGGTCGCGGTTTCTGAAAAAGTGATGGAGTCACTTCTACCATGAATCGTTGCGGTCACTGCACTGGTTCCAGACGTTGTACCGAATGTCAGAGTGTTAATTGCGATCCCCGACGAGTCCGTGACCGTGGATGAATTGGCTAATGTTCCTCCTACGACTGTCCAGTCGACCGTAGCACCCGGGATCGCATTATTATTGATGTCTTTCACGACGACGGACATCGCATCGAGGGTTGTTCCAACAGGTCCTGAAAGATTATTTCCTGATACGATGCTGATTCCACCCGGAGCACCGACATTCACTCGAAGGTTAGGGAGTGAAGAACTCAGATCATGGCCATTGATGGTGGCTCTAATGGTTGTTGGAGTCCCGCTAGTGGTCCCCGTGAATATAGCGCTGTAAGTTCCATCATTGTGGTCGATGGTACTTGAAAAGGCTCCGTTACTGGAACCCTCGCTGGTTGAAAATTGAACCGTAAGCCCGCCAGTGGTATGCGGATTATTTTGGGTATCGTAGACTCTGAGTGTTGCCGTGACATTGGATCCTGAGGTGACACTACTCGCAGAGAGGGTCAAAATGGAGTTGGTGAGTGAATAGAATCCTGAATTGACTTGGATGCTCGGGAGAGAGCTTTGAATCTCGTTTCCGTTAACAAAAGCATGAATGGTCGTTGGGGTCCCCGCACTGATGCCCAGGAAGGTTGCGGTATAGGTTCCATTAAGATTGTCGACCACGTCACTGAGGGTGCCGGTGCTCGTTCCCCCCAGTGCCTGGAAACTGACGATCATGTTTTTTGAAATATAAGGGTTAAAGTTCTGATCTCTGAGGTCCAGCTTTAGAGTCACGACATCACCGGCTGAAACGATGAGAGACGAGGTGCTTAAAATAGAGTTAGTGAAAGAAGTGGTCACAGTCGGGAAATAAGAATCATCGATGCTGGTCTTAGCGATATTACAGGCAGGGAGAGCCATCAAAAGCGCGATGCAAAGAGTGAGGAGCCCTTTCATTATTTTTCACCCCCTATGGCTTGAGGAGGCTGACTTGAAATCGGGAAGAAGCGTCTCAGCATCAATGTATAGATGGTCTCAGTTTGCTCAGTCGCGCTTGTGCTTTGATTTCGGCTGCTTGCGCTGATTTCTACATGGAAAATATCATCTTTCCCCTGGTGCTGAATCACGCCGATTTTCCCGCCAAAGAGGCTTCCCTTTTTGACTTCATAGCTATCCGCTGATGCGCCGAGTTTTTCTTCGAAAAAAGCACTCACATTTAGACTAAAAGCGGCTCTTCTTGCCAAGAGGTAAGTGAGTTGAAGGTCAAAGGACGGAACCAGAATGCTATCGATGGCAACACTCGTCGTCGATGCTCCTCGAGCAAAAAGGTTTTTCTCAATCGCGCCTGCAAAACCTAAATTCAGATCCCGCCCGATTTTTTGAGATCCTCCAATGGAAAATGCAGTCAGAAACTTTGACTTATCGGCAATGGATTTAGCACTATTGCTCGGCTGTTCGAAGCTAATATAGCTGAGTTTTAAGCCGAGGTAGGTGTTAAAATCCTGACTCCACTTTTGAATGTAGCGACCTTCGGCTCCTGCATAAACGCTCGAAGCAATGGATGCCTGCCCCCCGTTCGTTCGATCTTTGGATGTGATTGAATTCATCGAAACAAAAGGCGAGATCTCAAAGAGCGTCTCACCCAGAGATGTCGATGGGGTGACTGCTATCATTTGAGCCGGTGTGGGGCTAGGAGCTTGGGCAACCGGAGAAGGTAATGGAGTACTCACGGGCATCGGTGATGGTTTTGTGGGCGGAGTGATTGCTATCACGGGTTCACTTGCGGGGCCTCGCACGACTTCAGCAGGTTCAATCGCTTTTTCTGAAACGGGAGTCACTGCGGCTATGGGTTCCTCTACGAGTTTAATGTTTACACCGGATTCAGTGATCGCCTGAACTTCGCCAGATTTTTCATCTACGTGAATATCAACGTTTGCCTGAGTGTGAGGCATTGAAAAAACATGTCCCCCTGATTCAATAAGAACTTGCGCTGTTTTTTCGATAGCCGAAAGCTTAAGAGATCCTTTTTGTACGCTAACGACTGCGCTTGAGCGAGGGAAGCGAGCGAGCATTTCTTTTGATGGCGCATTAAAAACGACGAGCGAACTGGGAGCGATTTCAGTTTCAACGAGACTTTTGAAAATGACTTTTGCAGTTGAGGATGATCCCGTGAATACAGAATCGCCGGCAGCAATGGGATGTGATTTTGATACATCTTCCCAGATCATGGATTGGTGAGCGCGCAAGCGGACACCCAAAGTGTTGTTAGATTTAAGCTCTCCTAGAAACGAACCTGAGATCAGTTGATAGAGTGAGCTGCCACTATCATTAAAAAATGCAATCGCACCCAACGAGCCTATTGCGATAAATAGGCTTGCAATCAAAGTATCGAATGCAAGTAGGGTTGAACTTTTGAGTTTCTTCATTTTAAAAACACACTTTTCCTCATTTAACTTTTCGGAGGGGTGTGTGTTTTTCTGAAGAAAATAGGATGAATTACGAGGCATTAGGTTATTCAAGCGATGAAGGGTGCCATGAGTATGACGCCCTTCAGATTGTTTGATTCTTTAGTGGCGAGGCTGCCCATTGAAGCTGGCTTCAATGGGAGTAAGCCCTAATGGGTCTAATATCTCAGGATTTAAAAGTTTTTCTCGGTTCAGCAGGATCTTTGATCCGAGAATTAAATCAAGAGAGTATTCTTTTGCCTTCAAATTTTTGACTCCAAGGCTCGAAAGGAAAAGCTCGAAACCATCGCCATTATTTTTAACAATTTTTGCGTCAAAGTCTTGATCAATGATTTTGAGTCCTTTTTTAACGCCCGACACCAGCTTCATCTGCTTAAGCTTGATGTGGCCAGAATCGATTTTTAGGGCAAGTTGACTCAGGTTTGCGCCTACGAGCTTAAATTCAATTCGATCGGCGCGAAGGAGAGTGTCTTTAATTTGAACTCCAGCAAGTTCTCGGATCTGATCCTGAGTGATCGCCTTCAGCATATAAACCACGATGAAGCGTTGATCATTACCCGATCCCGATAAACGCTTTTGCTTTTTACTCGTGATTTGAAAAAGAATCCGACTGGTGTTTGCTGACGTCAATTGCACCTTTCCATCGATGAGGCGAGCAGTGAGCTGCTCTTGGGTAACATCGACTTGAGCAAAGTTTTGAATCGTGATTTGTACAGAAGCGTAAACATGACCTTTGATTCGTTCACCCACTTGAACTTGAACGGGTTTCATGCAGGCGTAAGGTTCTTGGCCCATGTTCGGAACCTCGTGGCAGGCTTGGTAAGGAAGATCAGTACAGACATCGTGAGAAACATTCTGGCATTCCTGGCGACTTTCATTGTGACACTGTTGTTGATTTTGAGTGTGGCACTCCTGACGAGTTTCATTATGACATACAGAATCGCTGACGATATGACATTGCTGGTGGGTTTCATTATGGCATTTCTGCTGATTTTCAATATGGCACTGCTGATGATTGACCGAGTGGCACTGCTGCTGAACTTCATTATGGCAAACACTGTCGTTTACCGTTTGGCATTGTTCAACTGGATCGCACTGACGTCGAGGAACCGATTGGCACACTTGATTGGGAGCCGTTCCATGACAGACTTGATCCATCACGGTAGTGCATTGCTGGACCATTTGACACTGGCGGCGTGGAACACTCTGACAAACAGGAACCGTGACGGATGAGCACTCTTGCGAGGGAACATTCACGCACACATTTTGCGGAATGTTTTCGCAAACCGGGACTTGAATTGGATCGCACTGGTTTCTTTGAATGGGAGTACACACGGGGAAAGGAATCGATTGGCACACATTCTGTGGAACGTTCTGACAGACAGGAAAGGATACATCTTGGCACTGCTGAGCGGTCTCTGTATGGCAATCATGACGGCTCAGCGTTTGACATTCTTGGTGTGAGCCCTGTTGAACATCTCGATAGCAAGTGCTCGCTTGTTGTTGGGTGGCAAAGATGGGCTCTTTTAAATCTTGCTCGAGTTGAATTTCGCTGCTTGCTTGAGTGAGCCCCACATTTTGGGTGTCTTGCCCGCTGCCTGAATTCTGCGCAAGTGCATAAGGTTGTATAAGAATTGAAAAGATTGAGATGATCGACAGGACTGATTTCATGATGTTCCCCTTGTGAGATTGTGACTCAGGGATCAAACAGCAATGAGCATGCCATCCATCGTGCAAGTTAAAAACCAATAATAATAGTTACTTATGATGGACTCGCTCGAGACTAAAGTGCCTTTATAAAAAACGCACCAGAGTCATTCTGGCCGATACTTCCAATCAATCTGCACAAAAGTCATGTCGTCCGGTCGATTAGAGGAATCACCTGAAAAGAATTCAAGCGCGAAGTTCATCACTTCATTGGGAAGATTTTTGGACTCAGCATGGGCTGAAAGTAACTTCAAGACTTCCTTCTTTTGAATCCTCTGATCATCTGATTTTCGGTGATCATAAATCCCATCGGTATAGAAGAAGAGGGTGGTATCACCTTTTAATTCGAATTTGAGCACTTCGTTTTGAACCCAATCCGTATCGCCAAGGGCATTAGCGGGTGGAGCATGGAGGGATTTCCACTTTCCATCGGACGACTCCCGAATATAGGGTGCCGGGTGTGCTGAGTTCATCTGATAGAGTGCATGTGCTTTCCGGTCAAAAAGAACCAAAATACACTGGAACACAGATTCTTTTTTAGCAATCGATTCTATGGCGTGATGAATAGAGGAACCATAAGCTTTTAGAATCGCCTCGGGGGAAATACCGCTCAGGCTCTCTTGTGCGAGTAGCTGTAGGGTCGTAGACTGAAAAGCTCCATAGGCTGCCGCAGTCAGGAGTGCGGATGAAACTCCGTGTCCGGTGATGTCCCCAAAAAGAAAAATAATCCGATCCTGAAGGCTTGCTTGTTGCCAGAAATCACCCCCACATTCACTGGCAGACTTACTGACGCCATGAATGGTGATGTTTTGATCCGTGAAGGTCCCTTGAGGAAGAAACTTTTGCTGAATCAGTTGGGCCGTTTCAAGCTCCTTTTCCATCCTGATTTTCTGCTCAGTTTGATAGAG
>CAIOKW010000218.1 GCA_903858975.1 Oligoflexia bacterium
ATCGGGGACGTGATCGAGATCGCGGTCAGAGTTGCCACGTGAGCTGTTTTGAGAGCGCTTAAGTAGAGCGAAAGCGAGACAAAAGTTCCCAGGATACAAGAGCCAATCGCCAGGTTGCGATCTTTTAAGGATAGAGCATTTAAATCTTTTCTTAAGACAAAGATAAATCCTGGACTCAGGACTAGGAACCCTAAAAGTGCTCCCAAAGCCCGGGTAGCATTCACTTGGAAAGACCCTAAGCTGGAATTCATCTCATAAGCCTGCCTGGAAAGCATCACGCCAAGGGCATCAAAGAACACACCCAGTAGGGCATAGGAAAAGCTTTTCAGGTCAAAGGATCCAGTGGCTTTGTTTCTTTCAAAAATAAAAGTGAGGATGCACAAAATCATGCATGCAATGGCCATGAGTTGGTAGAGGCTTAGGCCCTGACTGAGGAAAAAGTAGCCGTAGATTCCTAGTAAAAGTGGCTGAAAAGAATAGAGCACTAGGGTTCGGGTGGGGCCCAGGCGAGCGAGGGATCGAAAAAGAAAAAAATCCCCTAAAAAGAGACCAACAAATCCACTCCCTAAAAGGTAAAGGTGTCCGCCCACCGGCAATGCAGTGAAGTGCTCAAGTAAGAAGAATGAAATGAGGAACCCAATTAACGCAATACTGACCTTCAGTTGGTTAATCCAGGTGGCTGAAAAGCGCTGCGAGAATTGCGAGAAGGTAATACTCGCAGTCCCAAAACAAAGGTTTGCCCCAACAGCAAGAAGGTAGGGCATAAAGCTTGAGTTCATTTTTATCCTTTTACATTTTCTCTGGCTTCGGAATACCCAGAAGGTCTAGACCTAAGCCAAGAACCATGCGAGTAGCGTAAACCAGAGAGAGTCTCGCTTGGGTAAGATCAGGGTCTTGAGGATTCATGACCTTACACTCACGATAAAATTGGCCAAAGTCTCGGGTAAGATCCACAAGGTAAGTCGTGAGTTGGCTTGGCTTTCTTTGGTCGAGCGTACGATCAAGAGTCTCAGCGAATCGACCTAGAGTCTTAATGAGCATGAGTTCTTCTTGTTTTTCAATTTTTGAATCCAGCGCGCTCAGATTCACGGTTAATTCTGAAACAGGTGATACACCTGATTTTCTGAGAATGCTCAAACATCGGGTATGAGCGTACTGCAAATAAGGGCCCGTTTCTCCTTCGAATGAAATCACCCGATCAAGGTCAAACTCAAGATCTTTTGATGGATCAGTGCTGAGATCAGCAAAAACAAGAGCTCCGATTGCGACTTGATCAGCAATGGTTTCAATCTCGGAAGGAGTGAGCTTTTGAGACGGCTCCTCGAGTTTCGCATTTCGATCATTCATCAAAGAAAGTGATTTTGAAACACACAGCTCATTCACTTCTTCAAGGGTGATGAAGTTACCCTTGCGAGTGGACATTTTCGCATCTTTAAAACGATACAGTCCAGTCGCAATGTGCTCGCAATTCGTTTCCCAGGTGCAACCCATTGCGCGTAAAACGCCAAAAACTTGATCAAAATGAAGTTTCTGTTCTTTGCCTACCACATAACTCATGCGATCGAAGTGGAGTTTTTCATGACGATAAACAGCGGCTGCAACATCCCGAGTAGCATAAATGGATGTTCCATCACTTTTCTCGAGGATGCAGGGAGGAAGTTCATGTCCATCGCGATTGTTTACTCTCACGACATAAGCTCCCTGATCTTCAACGAGGATTCCACGCGTTTTCAGGTCATAAAGTAATGGTTTGAGTTGGTCTTCATAGTAAGATTCACCCCAATAATGATCAAACTCTACGTGGTACCTGGCGTAAGTCTTTGAAAATTCTTTCATCGAAATCTCTACGCATTTTTTCCAAATTGCGCGCATCTCAGAATCCCCTTGCTCGAGGCGTTTGAATGCTTCTTGGCTTGCCTTTTCAATACTCGGATCACTTTCCATGTCTTTATGAATTCGGACATAGATATCAACCAGGTGC
>CAIOKW010000219.1 GCA_903858975.1 Oligoflexia bacterium
AGAATTTTTGGATCATCAGGTGGCGTCAGCTCATGAGCATGGATTCGTAACGACTTTACTGGGGCGTAAACGAATGCTGCCTGAAATTAAATCGTCAAACCATGGTGTTCGTTCCAATGCGGAACGAATGGCCATGAATAGTCCCATTCAGGGAACGGCGTCTGATCTCATTAAGGTGGCCATGGTGAAGCTTCATCGGGAGCTGGTCAGCAAAAAATTAAAGTCAAAGCTTCTGCTTCAAGTGCACGATGAGTTGTTGTTGGAGTGCCCTCAAGGTGAAGTGGCGGAAGTGACCAAGCTCGTGACCGAGGTGATGGAGAATGCCATTCAGCTGAATGTTCCCTTGCAAGTGAATGTCGGAACCGGAAAGAATTGGGCGGAACTTTAACATGAACGAAGTCAAAAGCGTGCCTTTGAAAAGGCCTGAGTTCAAGAACTCAGGAATTCGCTCCCAAACCTTGGTGAGTCAGGTTCAAAATACGGCACCTTTTCTGTTTGCTTTGAACGATAGCGCGCTCCCATCAAATCAAGGGTATGTCACGATTTTGAAGTCTGCGCTGAAGTCTGCCCCCGAGGAGAATGATCTTTGGTCTTATTTTGAACTTTGCCTTGCCAGTCATTTTGCAAGCGTTGGAACCTTTGTCCCGACGGATGTGGATTCGGCGATTCGACTCAAGCTTTGGGCCCCGGTTCATTCTGAGGTCACCTTTCTCCCGATGTGGGAAAAGGTGCAGGAATTTCAGCACTGGGATGAGACCTTGGTCTCACATCGTCAGGTGATCACCGTAAAAGGAAGAAAGCTCTCCGGTCATCAGGGGGAGTGGTTCACTATTGCCATGGGGGCATATGGCTGTGCGCATCGAGCAGCGAAAGAATACCTCATGGAGATTCGCTCAGCGATTGAAGACGAAGTTCAAAATCAAGAGATCGCGCTCCAAGAGCTGAGGACTGCATTTTCGGATGCTCAAAATATTGTGAACATGAAGGCCTATCTATCGGGGGTTGCGGCAGTTGCGCATAACCTGGGTGACCTGGATCGAATGTTCGACGCTTGGGAAATCGAAGATACCGATGTTTTGAAACGTCGAGTGTTTCGTTCGGGACATGAGGATGCCCGAAATCCGAAGCCGATTCTTATTGAGGCAGGAAGAGTGTATCAAAATATTCTTTCCACCGAGAATCATAGGAATTTTGCGTTGAGAGTTCCAAAGGCGCTTCGGAAGTCAGAGCAGTTTCTGCTTCCATTTGGTCTTTTTTTGGATGATTGGGGCCTTAATCTTGTGCAAAAGGGATTTCAGTCGAACCTCCTGAATGAGGGAGAATTGCGAGAAATTGTGGAAGCGCTCATCCAAGGCTGGAAAAAATTAAATCCGGTCTCCATTTATACCTCTCAAGGATATTCAAGAGCATTGGTTGGGATTGCAAAAGGCATCGGGCGAAGTGAGCTTGAAGCCCTCGTTCCTCCAGTGCTTCGAAAAGAGCTGACCGAGGGAGGACTTCGAACATTGATGTCCGTTTCTCAGTCAGACTTCGAGAAGAAGATGCTGACCAAACTTAAAGTTGAACTAAATCGGAGCTAAATGCTCATTTGAATAGCACGGGCGATATTGTTTAAACCCTTTTCAAGTTCTTGATCTGTTGGCCAGCCATAGCCGATTCGCATGTAGATCTTTTTTTGTTCAAACCAGTGGCCAGGGCCTACGTGTGTGCTGAAGTCTTGGTTCAGGATGCGGTAGAATTTCTCAAGATCAATTTTTTCTGCGATTTCTTTTTTAAAGCGAGGAAAGGCTACGCAACCGCCTGTCGGCTCAATCCATTCCATTTCATGTTGCTGGTTCATCCAGGCTTTCAGAATCAGAAAGCGTCGTTTGAGGTTGGTTAAAATCTGTGGAAGAAATTGATCCTTTTTTTGATAGAACTGGAATGCGATTTCCTCGTCGAGTGCAGAGCCGCAAATTTGAATTTGTTCCTTTGCTGCTAAGAAGGTTTCAAAGAGAGCAGAATCTTGAGTCATGAGCCAACCCACTCGAACGCCTGGGAGTCCAAAAGTTTTCGAAAAGCTAGCCACGCTAATCACATGAGGGGCAAAGCTCGCGGCGTAGGGAAGCACCCCTTGAAAGCTCATTTCCCGGTAAGTTTCATCTACGAGTAAAAGGCAGCCTGCTTTCCGTGTGATTTCGATGACCTCTTGAATGTCAGCTGAAGACATCATGGAGCCAGTGGGATTATGGGGAACCGTGATGCTGACGAGTTTTGTTTGTGGTGTGATGGCTGCCGCAATTTTTTTAGGGTCGATTTTCCATCCGTCTTCAAAACTGAGTTCAATAAACTGAATGTCGGCCTCAATCGCGCGAGGAGTTTCGATGTTGGTGGCATAGTTGGGACGAACCACAATGAGTTGATCGCCCTTTTTGAGAATGGAAGTTGAAATGATAAAG
>CAIOKW010000220.1 GCA_903858975.1 Oligoflexia bacterium
GGATCCTCGAAATCAAAAAGAGTATCGGCTTGAAAAAGATCGCCTCTCTTTGCCAATTAAGCGCTTCCCGGGGCTTGCTCTCCCCTGCACCTTTTTAATCTATCAGGGCAGTCCACTCCCTCTTCATCTCTATGATTTTGCACTCCACCTCTACCAAAACTGGAAGCATGAAAAGGCCCTTTCATACTACGTTCCTAAACTCGAGAATGAAGAAGAAGCCGCATACATTAAACTGATGGTTGAAACGGCGGAAACCCTTGTTAAAAAAGAGCATCCTTCGTACCGTTTGGGTTCAGTTCGTCTTTTCATTGTTCTAGAAAACCCACGCGCTATTTTTCGAGTGAACGAAATCATGGACGCACTTTTTCCCTATTTTGCAGGCGCGTCTCTCGGATGGCATGACTACCTTGCCTCTACAGCACGGCTATTTAAAAACGATGGTAATTATCGAATTCCAGTTAAAGCGGATCCCGATATCGTCATTAAATACATTAAGGCCTCTCATGACTTACTTGCGGAAGTCGTGGGATCACGAGGTGGCATTAAAATTGGCGGGATGTACGGCATTCTTCCCATGGAAAATGATCTCTGGAGTCCGTCATTCCAATTGACGATGAAAGGTTTTATCAAAGACGTCATTACCCAAATGAAGCGAAATCTCTCTGGCTTCTGGGTGGCGCATCCGGATTTCGTCAGGATGGGCCTTGCGCTCGTACAAGCGTGGAAAACTAAGGATCAGTCCCCGCAAACTCTAGACCATCTCGTCACAGCTCTACTCTTACCTGAGCACCATTCAGAAATTCTAAAATTTATCCATGGACCTGACATTCAAGGTCTTGAGATGGATAATCCAAGATACCCAAGATCCCTGATTGTTGCCGACCTTAAAGAATCGACCTTCATCGCAAACCACAATCCTGAAGAAATCAGGTACAACGTATTCCAGTCGCTTCAGTACCTTACCGACTGGCTCTCGGGCAATGGCTGTGTGGCTTTACCTGCACAAATCCAGGGGACACCGGTTCGCGTGATGGACGATCTGGCCACGGCAGAGCGTTCACGCTGGGAGGTTTGGCATGAGATTCATCATGGCCGCATCAGCGTAGAAGAGTTCATCAAAATTGCGCACGAGGAACTGAAGTTCATTCGCAAAGATCTTTCCAATGCCAAGAAAATTGTTCAAGTGAAGTGGGATGAACGGACGGCACAGTGGTATCCGATCGCCCTTAAACTCATGATCAAACTCATGACCTCGAAAGAGCCGGTTGAGTTTGCAACCGAACTCTTACTGCCATTTACGATTGAAACCATTCGGAACTCCCCGGATCCATTGAAGGCACTTCTTCAGATGGATCCTGAAAAATATAGTCTTGAACCCTATATCGAGCGGCTCAGTCACTATTTTTCAATTTGTGGAAGTATGGCCTTTGCAAAACCACTCGCAAGTCAGCTCTCCATAGACCTCAACACTGCAGAATTTTTAATCACAAAGTTCACGCTTGAAGAACTCAATGAGGCGGCATCTTTCCATGGTGACATCGGTGAGCCCAAGAAGTCTCTCGATGAAGTCGCCTCCAAAGAGCAGGCCCTCGTATTGAAAGACGGAGCTGGGGTCCAAGACCAACTTCTAAAGTTGGGGCAATAATATCAAAAACAATTTGGATTTAAGTACCTGATTTCAGCGCAAGGAAAAACTGGAACCGAACTCCTCTCTGACCTCAAGGCGAGATTGAATCATGATTTACCGACAGAATTTGCGCGCGCTAAAAAAGAGCTTTATGAAATCAGTTTGAAGCGACTGAGACCCTTGATCTCCTCGGATCTTGCGACTCGCATTGAAAACCTTCGCATTCAAAATGGAGTCATCGGATCACAGATCGCCATTCAAACAGGACCCGAATCCATCCAAACCTTAGCTTCAGGAGATGCCGTTAAAGAGCAAACCCCCTTGACTTCAGAGTCCTGGCTTGAACTCGCATCCCTCAGTAAGACGATTGCCTCAGCCTATGCCTTGGAATATTTCCAAAGTCATGAGATTTCACTTCATACTTCAGTCAATACGCTTTTTGAGAAAACCAATTCTCCCTTCCGAATCCATTCACTTGATCCCGCTCACCCAGAGTGGGCAGACCAAGTCACACTCATTCACCTTATGAAACACAATGCACTCAATCTGCACTATGTTGAGGGGATACCTGTCAAACATACTATGCCGAGTGCTGGAGAGATTTTGAGTGGGAAAGCTCCGTATTGGAAGCCAGAAGTGGGAGCTCTGTTTGAACCCGGTTCAGCGTTTCAATACTCCGGTGGAGGCTTTCTCATCCTAGAGCATTTGATTGAATCCCTAGAGGGCAAATCAATATATGAATTGAGTCAGCGCTTTTTTGAAGGCTTAAAGATCAATGAACTGAGCTTCCAGCAAAAGAACCTCCCGGGGAAAACTTATGCACACGGGTATTTAAAAACGGGTGAAGAAGTTAAGGGGACAAGGCTCATGTTTCCTGCATTTGCAGCAGGGGCAATGGGTACGGCTCGTGGGTATCTTGAGTTTCTCCAAAAGCTTTCGCTCGCTTATCAATCGAAGGATCCGGGCACCTTCATTTCGCACGAAACTGCGGTACGCATGCTTGAAGATACCGATACGGCAAGCCAAAGTTTCATGGGAGTGAATATCGGTATCGGCGTATTCATCGCTGATGCGGGAGCAAATCGATTTGCGATCCACCAAGGAGCGAACGATGGGTTCCGATGCCTTTCACTCTATTGCTTTAAGGGTCCCGACGCCGGAAAAGGATTTGTCATTCTCAGCAATTCAGATGTGAATGCCGTACTCTTCGCGGCTCAGGTTGCTCAAGAGATTTTTAAAGATCTCAAAATGGTGGGAGTTGATCTCAGTGCCTTCACTCATCAATTTGATGTTTCAAAAGTACCGAGCGAAGAAATCGTAAACCTCGGTTATAAAGAGCTCGTGTTTAAAGCATTCGTTCCTGATTTGCCAGAAGCGATCATACAAAAAGGACCTCGCGATCCGCTTGCTCCCTACAACCTAGCCGCGCATGCCACCATTAACCGAGTCAGCAATCAGCGTTTTGCTCGGGCTGAAAACTTGATTTCAGAATACCTCCCTGCCTTTGATCCAGAGCTCTACGGACGACAAGGGAAAATCATGGATAGTTGGGAAAGTGCTCGCCACAACCCAAGGCCTTATGACTCCATTGAATTAGCTTTAAAGAAGCCATCCAAAATTAAATATGTATCCCTTTCCACTCAATATCACTTGGGTAATCAAGCTCAGCATGTACAGATTTTAGGGAGAAGGCATAACACCGATCCATGGACCACCCTCGTTCCTAAAACAGGAATGGAGGGCCATGCCAGCAAAAAAATCCTTTCAATGGATCCTGAACATGAATTTTCTTTCATTGAAGTTCGAATGTTTCCAGATGGGGGGCTCAGTCGTCTTGGACTTTTTGATGACACCCTCCCTGACACAGAAAAGCTTCTTTTCTCTAAATCTGAAACTGCCGTGTGTGAAAAATTTAAAGAAGGCATTCCACAACCCAAAAAACCCCTGACCCCTCGTTACCGCTCCGATGCTGATAGAGTGAACTCCAATTGGAATCACCTCAGTCCTGGAACGCGGGTCGATTTGGCCTCTCAGGCCTACGGTGGAAGAATCCTAGAGGCTTCAAATGAACACTATGGGCCTGCGATTCAGGTGATCTCGCCTTATCCGCCTCTTCATATGTTTGACGGCCTTGAATCCGCCCGAAGCCGGGAGACTGGCCACACTGAGTTCGTGGTGATCGAATTAGGAAGGCCTGCTCGAATTGAACGAATCGAAATTGATTTCAAATATTTCGTGAATAATAACCCTAAAGAACTACAAATTGACGGCCTCTCGGACGGAAAATGGATCACGCTCGTTTCAAAAACAGATGTGAAACCTTTTGCTGGGAACGTTTACTTTGTAGAACCCCAGCATTCTGGAATCTTTAGTCAGTTAAAAGTGACCGTGTTTCCAGACGGGGGTATGAATAGAATTCACGTCTACGGTTTTGCCTAACTAACTCGGATCACCAAAAAATTCACGCCTCACTTGAAGGAGTTGCGCGGCAATGGAGATCGCAATCTCTGCCGGTGAATTCTTACCGTAATCCTCGCCCATTGGACAAAAGAACTCCTTGGTTCGAGTGATATTCATTCCGCTCTCTCGAAGCTCAGACTCCATCTTGATCCGTTTAACCTTACTCCCCAACACTCCTAAATAAGGAAATCTACGCGTTTCGAGCGCTCTCTTTAAAAGCGGATAGTCAGTTGAGTGCCCCATCGTAATCATACAAACAAAAGTGTCATCCGGTAGCTCATCCAAAACGGGAAGCATATCGCTTGCTACTTGTTTGCTCAGTTTAGGAGAGTCCGGTAACTTCGATACCCATTCAGACCTGGGATCCGTAACCGTGAGTTGGCAATCCAGTTTTAACATCAATGGTGCTAATTCTTGTACGATATGTCCTGCGCCGAACAGGGCCACTTTCCACTCCATAGATGGTTTTAAGATTTCAAAGAAGAACGAAACCTCACCACCACAACTCATCCCAATGTCTCGCTTTAAGTTCCAGGTAAAAGATTGGTGAGGAACCCGCTCTTGAGATGCAAGATACTCTTGGGCCAAATCAATGCATTTTTTCTCAATCTTTCCACCCCCTACGGTTCCAAAAAGCAAACCATCGGTACCGACCAACATCCGCGCACCGACATCTTGAGGGGCATGGCCCCGCTCGCCAGTCATTGTAACTACGACGAGAGGAGTCTTCTGTTCACGAAACTTCAAGAATGCCGCGCAAAATTCTTCAAAACTATTCATGCCCTAAATTCCCTTTAATCGGGTCAATTCACTTAAGATCACTTCACTCGTTGCCGGTGAAGTAATACTGATTCGTTTTCCCGCAGCTCTAAAAGACAAAGCATGCTTAATCGCTGTCCAAACACTCGTACCTAATAAAAAAGGAGGCTCTCCCACCGCTTTTGAACCAAATACATTTCCGGGATTCCCGTCATTTTCGATAAAATTAATAATGAACTCTCTCGGAGTATCTTGAACATTGGGAATTTTATAGGTGGTCGGTGAATGAGAAACTAAATTCCGCTTCTGATCATAATAGAGATTTTCTGAGCTCACCC
>CAIOKW010000221.1 GCA_903858975.1 Oligoflexia bacterium
ATTTTGAATGGAGACTCCTTTTTGGCCAATCATCACTTGGGTTTGCGTGCGATCGGGCTTATCAAAAATCACGACGCGAAGTTTTTTAGGCTCCCCCGTGAATTCACTGATCGGGAGGAGGTGACCTGTTCCATTTCTTTTGGTCTTGAGCTCTTGCAAGAAGGGATCAAAGGTTTTGCCTTCGGTGTCGCCTGCTGCAAGAACGAGCATGGAGTTGTCGTGAATGAGTTTTTGATACTGATTTTGGATGTCAGTAACGCTGAGATCTTTTAGATCCTTGATGCGTCCATTGTTAGGTTTTGCATAAGGGTGGCCTTTAAAGAATGCTTCATCAAATCGAAGTCGAACGAGACTTCGGTCCTGAGAAAGCTCATTCAGAAGTTGAGAGCCCTCTTCTTTTTTGAGTTTCTCAAGTTCTTGCCCTCTAAATGAAGGAGTGGTCAAGACTTCAGAGAGTAATGAAAGGTAAGCGCCTAGGTTTTGAGAGAGGACCATTCCTCGAAAAGCGATGAATTCAGCACGGGGCTCAAATTCGAGAGAGCCCCCCAGTTGATCCAGCGCCAAATCGATTTGTTGTTTCGTCTTATGTTTGGTTCCACGCAACATGAGTTTTCCCATGAGGCTTGTGGCTCCTGTTTTTCCATCCGCATCTTGGGTTGCTCCGCCTCGAAATGCAACGGTCACATAGACCAAGGGTAGGGATGGATCACGCTCAAAGAAAAACTCTGCGGCCTGGCTTAAATGAGAAGTAAAGAGGAGTGCAGAAATCAGAATGAGAGCTAATTTTGAATGTTTCATTGGGCACCTTTTTCAGCTTTTTTCGGTTTTGGGACCGCTACGATGACGGTTAACTTTGAGGTATCAAAATATTTTTGGGCTGCTTGTTGAATCTGATCTGGGGTTACTTCATAGACTTTCTTCTGGAACTCAAGCCCCGTTTCTAGGTTTCCGTATCCGGTTTCGAGTTGTCCAATCAGGTGTGCACGCCCTTTTGCAGTGACGAGTCTCTCTAGGAATTTGAAGCGCATCACATTGCTTGCGCGTTGAAGCTCTTCTGGCTTCACAGGATTATTTTTTAATCTTTCCAATTCACGCATGATTACGGATTCGGCTAAGAGTGCACTTTTCCCTTTTTGGAGGTCAACTTCGATCAGGAATAATCCTGGATCGCGAAGGGAGAGTGACCCTGAGCCCACTTCGGTTGCAATTCCAGAGTCTACGAGTGCGCGATTGAGTCTTCCGTTCTTCCCTTCTGAGAGAAGGCCTTGGATCGATTCAAATACAGGTGAGTCGGGTGAGTTCAGTGCTGGGACTTTAAATGCGAGCCAAATTTTTTCGACTTCAGTGTTGAGTTCAAGGCGTTTTCGTCTTTGTGCGGTCTGTTCAGAATCGCTTTTGATCTCAGCGTCTAGAGTTCGCTTTCCGGGGATTCCTCCATAGAGCGTTTCAATCTTTCGATAAATGCGGTCCTCATCCACGTCACCGACCACGACGATCGTTGCTCGATCTGGACTATAGTAGCGTTCATAAAAGTCACGAGCATCTTGTGCGCTCATGAGGGTTAAGTCTTGCTCATAGCCAATCACCGGCCAGTGATAAGGGTGTTCGGTGAATGCCGTTTCAAAAAGGGTTTGGTAGATGGTTCCTTCGGCTGAGTTCTCTTTTCGGAATCGGCGTTCATTTTGAACCACTTCCCGCTCAGTCTTAAAAGAAGCGTCATTCACGATCAGATTGACCATTCGGTCGGATTCAAGACCTGAGATCAAATTGAAAGAGTCTTTAGGAAGTTCCTGAACGTAAACCGTATGGTCGTTTGAGGTAAAAGCGTTTTCATCCTCTGCGCCGGCTTGTTCGAGTAGAGCATCAAACTCTCCTTCGGGATGGTGAGTGGTTCCTTTAAACATCAGGTGTTCGAATAAGTGAGCAAGACCCGTCTTACCCACAACTTCATTTCGAGATCCAACTTTGAACCAGGTTTGGTAAGCAAAGGTGGGCGAGGAGGGATCTTTTAAAATCATCAATTTAAGACCATTCGGAAAGGTCGCTCGCTTCACCGTGAAGTTACCTAAGAAAGGAATCACTTCAAATTTCCCATCTCGGGTGACTGAGCTTGTAGTTTTTCCATCAGACTTTTGAACCGAGGAAAGGTGGGTGCAGGAACTGACAGCAAGGATGATCCCGGCAAGCGAGATGAGCGATTTTTTTTGCATGCCTCAGATTATCCCCTATTTGATTTCAAAATGTCAGTGTTGATGTGTTGACTGGAGGTGCACTCCCTCAGTAGGCTTGAATGAGGGGAAGTATGGCATCCATCACAATGAACCGAAAAACGCTCCAGAAGCCGCCGAAGTCGACCGAAAATCGAAATGCGTTGCATTGGCTGGCGGGGGTTTTGGTTTTGGGTGGGATGGCCTTTGGGGTCCTTCAGGCGACTCGCTCCTCGATCTTTCAATTAAAATCAGTCTTCGTGGAGCCCTTATCTCCCAGTTACCCCCTCACTAAAGAGAGTATTCTTGAGTTAGCTAAAGTCCCTGTAGGGCGAGTGTCGCTGTTTGACTATAATATGGAACCTGTCGAGTCCCGCCTCACCCGGAATCCTTGGGTGAAGGGCGTGGTGCTCGGAAAGCAGTTTCCGAATACGCTCTCACTTCGGATTGTAGAGCGGATTCCTGTGGCGCTTTTAACTGAATCCAATGGCCGAGTCCTTTATTTAGAGCAAGATGGGTCTACCTTTGAAGATCGGGCAATGGTTTATCCTAAAGATCTTCCGATCTTAACTGGATTCTCGGCTCAAAACCTAGCCACCCTGAAATCCCTCAATTCCTTTATGGGGACTTGGTTTTCATCAGAAAAGTTACCAGGTCTCAGGCTCTCTTCTTTGAGTTATGACGAGCGTTTAGGGTTAAAAGCGATGGTGGTCTACCCCATGAAGAATCAAAAGCAGATGAGAACGGTCCTGGAGCTGGGACTCAATCTCGAGGAGGCCCGGGGGATCCCGACGGCCCACTTAAAGCAGGTTCTCGACTATATATCTGCCCGATCCACGCCGGCGTCAAAGATATGGCTAGGGGATGGAAAAAAAATCGTTGTCAAATTTTCAAGAGGTTCATAGACTTCTAGCTAAGTTGCGTCAGATGGAATTTTGTCGCAATCCAAAAGCGACGTGTTAGCATTAATCAAACGGTCGCTACCCGTGCTCATGGGAGGAGGAGGGTCAAGTGTCTAAAAAAGAATTAGTTGTCGGTCTCGACATTGGTACTACAAAGGTGTGTTGCATCGTGGGGGAAGTTCACCCGGCAACTCAAGATCAAGAATCATCTATCGATATTATCGGTTTTGGTCAGGCTCCGTCTATTGGACTGCGCAAAGGTGTGGTCATTAATATTGACTCTACCGTTGAAGCGATTCGAAAAGCGGTCAAAGAAGCAGAAAACATGGCTGGAATCAAAATCAGCTCTGCTTATGTTGGCATCGCCGGAACCCATATTAAATCCTTCAACTCCTCAGGAGTCGTCGCGGTTAAAGATAAAGAAATTACAGAACACGACGTTCAAAGAGTGATTGATGCTGCAAAAGCGATCATGATCCCTCAAGACCGAGAAGTGCTTCATGTGATTCCTCAAGAGTTCATCATTGATGATCAAGACGGAATCCGTGAGCCGATTGGAATGAACGGCGTAAGACTAGAAGCAAAAGTTCATATCGTGACCGGTGCAATTAGCGCGGCTCAAAACCTCATTAAGTGTGTAAATCGGGCTGGAATTAGCGTAACTGAGCTTTGCCTTCAGCCGATTGCTTCGAGTTCAGCGGTTCTCACCCGAGATGAAAAAGAACTGGGTGTGGCACTCGTTGATATTGGCGGCGGAACTACAGATATTGCGATCTTCCGCGAAGGAGCGCTTCTTTATACTGCCGTTCTTCCGGTGGGTGGGGTTCACATCACGAACGATATTTCTGTCGGCGTTCGTGCTTCACTGGATGCAGCTGAGAAAATTAAGATTGCTCACGGTTGTGCCATGGCCTCTCTCGTAAAAGAAGATGAGACCATTGAAGTTCCAGCAGTGGGTGAAGGGAAAGCGCGCGTCGTATCCCGTAAGATTCTTGCAGAAATTATCGAACCACGAGTGGAAGAAATGTATTCTCTCATTCAGCAAGAAATTACCCGTTCAGGATATTCAGATCTACTTGCGGCAGGCATCGTTCTTACTGGGGGAACTACTCTCCTTCAGGGAATGGTGGACTATGGAGACTTCCTTTTTGAAGTTCCTCTGAAGCGTGGATCACCGATCCGTTTAGGCGGCTTAAAAGAAGTCGTCAATTCACCAAAGTTTTCTACCGCAGTGGGATTATTGAAGTTCGGAGCAGATAAAACTGCCCGTAATCAACCAATGCCTTCACTTCTTGGGGAGTCCTTCCTCGGCGAAGATGGAGTTTTTGGCAAAATCGGCGGTCAAATGAAGAGCTGGATGAAAGATCTGTTCTAAATTTTTCGAAAATCACAACTAACACAGGAGGCGTAGTACATATGTTCGAAATTCAAGAGTCAAAAATTCTAGGTGCTAAAATTAAAGTAATCGGTGTCGGTGGCGGAGGATGTAATGCCGTTAACACCATGATTCGCGCAGGACTTTCAGGCGTAGAGTTCATTGCTGCAAACACAGATAAACAAGTTTTGGAAAGCGTACTTGCTCCCAATAAAATCGCAATCGGACAAGAGCTGACTCGCGGTTTAGGTGCGGGTGCAAACCCAGATGTCGGCCGTAAAGCCGCTCTTGAAGACTACGCACAAATCTCTGAAATGCTCACGGGTGCAGATATGGTATTCATCACCGCAGGTATGGGCGGTGGTACCGGAACCGGTGCGGCTCCCGTATTTGCTAAAATTGCAAAAGAAGTGGGCGCACTCACCGTAGGTGTAGTGACTAAGCCATTCCTTTTCGAAGGTAAAAAGCGCATGAAGCAAGCGCTTGAAGGGATCAACCAACTCCGTGAGAGCGTAGATTCACTCATTATCATTCCAAATAACCGTCTCCTCAACATCTCTGGCGCATCATTGTCGATGATGCAGGCATTCGGAAAAGCGGATGAAATCCTTTTGAACGCAGTTCAAGGGATTTCTGACCTCATCAACCACACCGGTTACATCAACAGCGATTTCGCCGACGTTCGCACCATCATGGAGAACAAAGGCCTTGCGCTCATGGGTATCGGCTTTGGTCAAGGTGACCACCGTGCGGTAGAAGCCGCAACTTCTGCTATTTCTTCTCCACTTCTAGAAGATGTTTCGATCAACGGCGCGACCGGGATCATCATCAATATCACTGGTGGATCAAATCTTACCCTTCATGAAGTGAATGAAGCGACTTCAATCATTCAAGAAGCAGCAGACGAAGATGCACAAATCATTTTCGGAACTGTGATTGATGAGTCGTTAAACGACAAAGTAAAAGTGACTGTAATTGCAACCGGCCTAGGATGCGATGCTTCTGCTCTGATCACTGAGATGAAAAATGCAAGTCCTGCAAAAACTGCTGCAACTGCTCAAACCAACAATCAAGCGATGAATGTGGCGAGCAATTCGGCAGTAAACGCTGCTCCTGCAAACAATAGCTTCGGTGCAGGTGCGACCTCAGAGGGCTTCAATAGCAACGCTTTGAATACAGCAAATGAAAACAATTCAGTTCAAGCGAATGCGAATGCAAACTCAAATTCAAATGCACTGAACGGAAATACGCTCAATGCTGCTGCTCTTTCAGAGAACAACACGAATGAATCAGCTGAGCTTGCTCGTGCACGCGAAATCGCAAAGCGTCTCGGAATGGTGAATAATGAAGGCCAGGACTTTGATGTTCCAGCATTCATGCGCCGCTCTAACGAAAATCAAAACAACGGATAATTTCCGAGGTTCAGAATCCTAATGAAGGCCCTGGAGGACACCCCTTCAGGGCCTTTTCTGTATGAAAAAATGACTTGGTTTCATCAGAAATTTGTCTATAGTGATAATTTATGACTCAAAGCCTAAGTGCCGGGGCAAGTGCGCTCCAATCAAAATTCAAATCGCTTTCTCTTGCGGAACCCACGTTTCATATTGTGCTCGGTTCTGGCTTTAAAGATTCGCTTCAAAATGGCATCCCCGAGTCCTTCAAAGTGAAAGCAGAGCTTTCCTTCTCAGATATTCCTGGAATTCATCCTTCTACCGCTCCTGGGCACGCAGGAAAACTCGTGATCCTTGAGCATGTGGCATCCAAGAAAACAGGCGTGGTACAGGTGGGGCGTTTACATGGCTATGAGGGCCTCGAGCCTCGTGAGGTCATCAAGCCTGTGATGTTTACGCGTGAGTTAGGTGCAAGTGATTATTTTCTCACCAATGCAGCGGGAGGCATGGATCCCAAGCACCAAACAGGGGATGTAATGATCATTACAGATCAAATCAACCTTTCGGGCAAAAACCCCCTATCGGGTGAGAATCCGACTAAAGCCGACGGCACCCCGTGGGGCCCTCGCTTTCAGGATCTGACAAAACTTTTTGACCGTGAATGGCGCTCAGCCCTGAAGCCTGCTTTGGTGGCTGAAAAGCTCAATGTTCACGAAGGTGTTTATATGGGTGTTGCGGGTCCGGCGTTTGAGACTCCAGCTGAAATTCGTTTTTTCCAAACGGTGGGAGCTCATGCGGTTGGAATGTCTACGGTTTGGGAAACGGTTGCCTTAAAGCATACGGGGGCGCGTGTTTGTGGAATTTCTCTGATCAGTAATATCGCCGCAGGTCTTTCAGGCGGCGCAGACGGGGAGCCTGAAGAGCTCGATCATTTTGCAATTTTGGATGCCTGCAAAGCTTCCTCAACTGGGATTTTAAAAGGTATTTTAAATACAGTTCAGAAAAAATTCGGTTAAAACTATGAGATTTGATTTAGGCGTTCGTTGTCAGACTTTATTGCCGATGAAAAATGGGAGCGGGGATCTGTTCTCTGATTATTTTTTGGGTGTAAAAGGCAACCTCATTGCGGAAGTGGCGCCTTTTAAGTCCGAACACCAAAAAGAGTGTGTTGATTTTATCGACGCGAGCGACAAGATTGTGATGCCAGGATTGATCAATGGGCATACCCACTTGGCCATGAGTTTGCTTCGGGGCTATGAAGATGATCTTCCTTTTCATAAATGGTTATTTGAACGAGTTTTTCCGGTCGAAGCTCAGTGGGTGGATGAGGATTTCGTTCGCACCGGGGTTGAGCTTTCGGCTCTAGAATGTATTCGTTTTGGAACGACCACCGTAAATGACATGTATTTCTTTACGGGTACGTCGGCAGAGGTGCTTGATCAAAGTGGTCTGAGGGCGACCATTGCGTGGCCATTTATGGATTTCCCTGTTCCCGATGAAAAAGTTCTTGGCGCGGATGCGCTCTCATCGCGGCCCAAACGGTTTCAAGAGTTTTTTGAAAAATATCAATCTCATCCTCGAATTCGAGCAGCTTTGGGCCCACATGCTCCTTATACTTGTAGCGACGATTTGATCCGCGAAGTGACCGAGCTCTCAAAGCAGTTTGGTGTTCCGGTCCATATGCATGTTTCTGAAACAGAAAAAGAAGTGAAGGACTCTCTTCAGAAGTATGGAAAGACCCCAGGACAACGCCTTTACGACCTGGGTGCACTTCATGAAAACTTTTTTGCCGCACATTGTGTCCATCTTACTGATGCAGAGATAGCCCTGTTCAAGCAGACCAGGGCGAAAGTGGTCTATAATCCGGATTCAAATTTAAAACTGGGATCAGGGATCGCTCCGATCGTGAACTATCGAAAAGCAGGAATCGTGTGCGGCTTAGGTACGGATGGGTCTGCTTCCAATAATGATCTTTCCATGTTCGGCGCGATGGACTTGGGAACGAAGGCCCAAAAAGTTGCACACCACGACAGCACTGCAATGATTGCTCTGGATGCCATTAACCTTGCCACCTATGAAGGTGCGAAGGCTCTAGGGTTGGGGAGCATCATTGGTTCTCTTGAAGTGGGGAAACGGGCAGACTTGATTTGCCTGAGAACCGACTTGCCTCATGTGAAGCCGCTCTATTCAGTATTAAGCCAACTGGTTTATGCCTACCAGGGTATGGAAGTGGATACTGTGATTTGTGACGGTAGGGTTCTGATGCGATCCAATCAGTTCACGACTTTAGACGAGAAGAGTATTTTTACGAAAGTGGATGCACTTCAATTAAAGCTCAGCACTCACCTCGCACAATCATCACTCAACTAAATTCGTTCATCGTTAATTCTTGATGCGTTGATTAGTTTTTAGACACCCTTTTGAACATAGAAAAGGCACTTTTTAGCTTCAAATCCCTTTAAAGCGGTCAAGGCGTGCTGGCATTGTCTGTGCACTATTCATCATCACGGAGAAGAAAGAGAGATGAATATGACAATCAATAAAAGATCACTATTATCAGCAGCGGCGGTTTTAACCCTTTCCATGACGAGCCTTTTTGGGTGTGGTCAGAAGATGGCGGGAACCTACAGCCTCACGCAAATGGGCGCACAGTTTAGCAGCAGTCAATGCTCACAAATCAATATTGCAGTGAACGAAAGTTCCAGCACCGTTTCAGGATCAGGTTCAAACGCCTGTTACACTGAAATGCTGACCGGAACCGACAATAACAACGGCCAGATGACGGTAACCCTTTCATTAATGCCGATCAGTGGAGCATCAGGCACTTCAATGGGATTCACGCAGTCCGGTTCAACGATGTGCACTTATCAAGGAACCCTCATGGTTTCGGGTAACGTAGTCACGGGAATGTTGACCCCAATGAGTACTTATGGTTATGGCTGCTCAGGCCAAATCAGCCTTAACGGTACCAAGAACTAATCAAAATTTTTAGTCCGTAACCCTCATCTCTCTCTCCGTAGTAGAGTCTGGGACCTCGGGTGGTCCGAGGTTCCAGGCTGCTACTGCACAAGAGAGTTTCCAAAGCGGTCCATCTGATTCATACTGTGAATCTAGAGGATTCATCAAATGAAACGATCTCGCCTGTCCGAACCCCAAGATTCATTCTATTACCAAAAAAAAGAGCTCACGGTAGATGGGGTTCCTCTCTCAAAGCTCAGCAAAAAATTTGGTAGTCCCCTCTATGTTTACTCAGGTCAAGCCATCCGAAATTCCTATCATGCACTTCAGTCGGCACTAAAAGGGCTTCCGGTTCAGGTTTGCTTCGCGGTCAAAGCCAACTCTAATATTCATATTCTTAAACTTTTAAATTCACTCGGCGCTGGCTGTGATCTGGTCTCCTCAGGGGAATGGCATCGGGCGGAGCTCGCTAAGATTCCAAGGCATAAAAGAGTTCTGTCCGGAGTGGCCAAGACTGCGCAAGAGTTAGAACAATTGTTTCAATTACCGAACGCGGGTGTCGGATCCATTCATGTCGAGTCTGCGATGGAATTTGAATTGATCGTACTGATTGCAAATGCAATGAAGAGTCCCGTTACGGTTGCCTTTCGTTATAACCCAGACGTGGATGCAAAAACGCTTGATAAGATTTCAACGGGTCGCAAGCGCGATAAGTTTGGACTGACACGTGAAGAGATTTTAGATCTCGTGGTGAATTATGGAGATGATGAGTTTGTAAGGATTGCAGGGCTCAGTATCCATATTGGTAGCCAAATTACGACGCTTAAACCTTATGATCATGCGTTTAAAAAATTGAATGAATTAAAGCTCGAAGTTGAAGATCATCTGGGTTGCGAGCTCGACTATTTAGATCTGGGTGGCGGAATCGGTGTCCGTTATCAGAATGAAAAAGTCATTGAACTCGATGCCTACGCGAGCCTGATTCGAAAGCATTTCAAAAAAGTACCCAAACTTCTTATTGAGCCAGGACGCAGCCTACTTGCTAATGCGGGAGCATTGGTGACCGAAGTGGTGTATTCAAAAGAGCGAGGAAACAATCGCACGTTGATTCTGGATTCAGGAATGAACGACCTGGTCAGGCCCGCGCTCTATGAGGCCTATCACGAAATGATCCCGACCACGCTTTCCGGTGAGAAAGCCATTACATGGGATGTGGTCGGAGGAATTTGTGAGAGCACGGATTACTTTGCAAAAAATCGGAAAATTGCAGTGGAAGGTTTTCCTGGAGAAAAACTCGCGATCCTATCTGCGGGTGCGTATGGATTTTCGATGAGCAGCACCTACAATACGCGTCCGCGTTTAGCTGAAGTGCTTGTGGATCAGGGTAAGGTGAAGCTCATTCGTAAACGCGAGACTTTAGAGGACTTGGTTCGTCACGAGCTTTAAGTTTTAGTTTGAAAAAATGGATGTAGATTTGAAGTTTTGGTGCGCGCGGAGGGACTTGAACCCCCACACCTTACGGCACCAGATCCTAAGTCTGGCGTGTCTGCCAATTTCACCACGCGCGCAACGAGAAGTGAACCCTCACATTAGTCTGTTGCTATTCTAAAATCCAGTGTAAAAATGTATCCTTAAAACATGAAGACCTTTTTTGGCTCAAAATTACTGGATACCACCTTTCCAAGGAACACTGTTGTGGCTCTTGGGAACTTTGATGGCGTCCATATGGGGCACCAGGCCATTTTAACGCAGGCCTTCGAATTTTCAAAAACTCTAGGATTTCCAGTAGTTTGTTTCACTTTTAGGCCTCATCCAACACTGGAGTTGAAGCCCCAGTCCAATTTGAAGCTCCTGATGACCTATGATGAGAAGCGGATCTGGCTTCAGAAGCTTGGCGTGGATTTTTGTGTGGAAGAACCCTTCAATGCAGAATTTTCAACGACCTCAGCGCATGATTTCTTTTTTGAGATCCTTTTGAACCGCTTAAACGCACGAGTGATTGTAGTGGGCGATAATTTCAATTTCGGTCGAAATCGTGAGGGGAACATCCAAGTCCTCAAGCAATACTGTGATCAAAGCGGTATCGAACTCTTCGCCGTCAGTCCTGTAGAGATGAAGGGCGCCCCTGTTTCAAGCTCACGCATTCGAGATGCGCTGGCAGCAGGAAATGTTGAACTTGCAGCGGAGCTGCTCGGGAGACCGTTTTTCTACCAAGCCGAAGTGGTGCATGGGGATAAGCGCGGAAGAACGCTCGGATTCCCGACCGCTAACATGAAGTGTGAAGCCAAATTTCCGCTCAAGGCCGGGGTTTATGCCACGTCAGTGAATTGGCGTAACAAAGTCTATCGCGCAATTACCAATCTGGGGACACGACCTACGTTTGATTCCACCGAACTCAAAATGGAAACGCATCTCTTGAACGAAGACTTTGAACTTTACGGCGAAGTGCTTCTCGTGAACTTCCACAACAGAATTCGAGATGAGAAAAAATTTGCCTCAGTGCAGGAGTTAAAAGCACAAATTGAGTCCGATGTAATTTTGGCGGCAAAGCTCTTAAGTTCCCGAAATTTTTAAATATTATTGCTATAACACTAGTCGAGCATTAAACTTTTAAGTGATGTCTCGAAAACTCGTAGAACTACTCTATAAAGAGCGTCTTTTAACGCAAACTCAGTACACAGAAGCTGAAGCAATCTTCAAAGCAAATGGAGATGCGGTAAGACAGTTTATCGATAAGAAAGTGCTTTCAGAATCAAAGCTTCTTCTGTTTTTAAATCAAAAATTTTCCATGCAAAGTATTAACCTCGCCAAGTTCGAGGTGAAACCTGAAGTGATTGCGATCGTTCCGGGCGACCTCGCGCGAAAGGCGCAGGCGATTCCGATCCAAATGAATCGCGGAATCTTGGTGGTTGCGCTCCCTGATCCCACTCAGATTGCATTTCTCGACGATATTCGCTTTGCTACGAAGATGAATGTCGAGGCGGTACTGACGACGTTTAGCGCCTACGACCAATCGTTCATGAAGTATTATTCAGGCACCCAGAATTTAGGTCGGGCGCTTGAGCAATATAAAAAGGAGACGGCTTCTCCTAAGGGCAAAGAAGAAGTTCAGATCCAAATGATCGATCAGCACCAAGTTCACGAAGTGAACTCAGCTTCGGGTGATGATGCCCCGGTGATTTCAGTGGTAAATGGAGTTCTCACTGAGGCGATTCGTAGGGGGGCGAGTGATATTCACGTAGAGCCCTATGAAAAAGACTTTCGAGTCCGCATTCGTGTGGATGGAACTTTGATTGATGTGACTCACATTCCGATGGAAATGAAGCGTGCTGTAGTGGCGCGCTTTAAGATCATGGGACGAATGGACATCGCGGAATCAAGGGTTCCCCAGGATGGCCGGATTAAAATTAAATTGGGGAGCCGCGAAGTTGATTTCCGGGTGAATACGCTGCCTACTCTCTTTGGTGAAAAAGTGGTGCTTCGTATTTTATCAAAAGGGAACCTACAACTTGATTTGCGCACGCTCGGTTTTGAGGATCGTCAGTTAGAGATCTTTAGAAAAGGGATCGCACAACCCAATGGAATGGTCTTAGTAACCGGTCCCACCGGTAGCGGCAAGACCACGACACTTTACTCAGCTCTGATGGAACTCAATTTGGTGTCGGATAACCTATCCACGGTTGAAGACCCAGTCGAGTATAACTTAGAAGGAATCAATCAGGTTCAAGTGAACAAGGATGTAGGATTAAGCTTCGCAGCCGTCTTGCGGGCACTCCTTCGACAAGATCCGGATACGGTACTTGTGGGAGAGATTCGGGATTTTGAAACGGGTGAAGTTGCAGTTCAGGCAGCCCTCACCGGGCACTTAGTATTATCCACACTTCACACGAACGACACGGTGTCGACGATTACTCGTCTCGTTAATATGGGTGTGGAACCCTTTCTCGTGACTGCTTCTGTGAACACCATTGTTGCCCAACGACTCCTTCGAACTCTTTGTCCTCAATGCAAAACGCCGGGGAAAATACCTGAAGAAAAAATTGATTCACTCGGTATTCGTAAACTCGCATCCAACGCAACCTTCTTTTTTCCGAAGGGCTGTAATAACTGTAATAATACCGGCTATAAGGGTCGTATTGCGATCTATGAAGTACTCGAATACTTCTCGGACTTAAAAGAAATGACCCTTGCAGGTAAAACCGCTATTGAAATCAAGCGTGCGGCGATTGAGAATCATGATCTTCAAACCTTGAGGGTATCGGCTTTGAAAAAAGCGATTGAAGGTAAAACATCAGTTGAAGAAGCCATTTCAATGACTTCGGAACAATAGGGAGATCTATGGGAAAATTAACGCTAACAGCGCTACTCAGGGCGATGGTTGATCAAGATGCTTCCGATTTGCATATTACAAACGGAACGCCGCCACAGTTTCGGATTCACGGCAAGCTTTGTAAAGCGAAGACCGATCCGCTGACGCCTGAGTCAATTCAGGAGCTCGTTTACGAGATGATCTCAGACGAACAAAAGCAGACGTTTGAAGAAAAGCATGAGCTTGATTTCTCTTTTGGGGTGAAGGATCTTGCCCGATTCCGGGGGAATTTGTTTTATCAAAGGGGAAGTATGGGGGCTGTGTTTCGTAAGATTCCCGTAAATATTCCCGAATTTGATACTCTGAAACTGCCCGAAGCGATTAAAAAGATCATTAAGCAACCCAATGGTTTGTTCTTAGTCACCGGGCCAACGGGTTCCGGTAAGTCGACTTCACTTGCTGCCATCATTGATCTTCTCAATCGTGAAGACAATGGTCACATTCTAACGGTCGAAGATCCGATCGAGTTTGTTCATAGTCATAAAAACTGCATTATTAATCAACGTGAAGTGGGTTCGGATTCACACACCTTTCACGATGCACTTAAGCATGCCCTTCGCCAAGATCCGGACTTCATTTTGGTCGGAGAATTACGCGATCTTGAGACGATTGAGATGGCGCTCACCGCTGCAGAAACAGGACATATGGTTTTCGGAACCATGCACACGAATAGTGCTGTACAAACGATTGCACGGGTTGTGAATGTCTTTCCTCCGCACCAACAACCGCAGATTCGCCAACTGCTGGCCGCGACCCTCATTGGAGTCATGACTCAGCAATTGGTTCCGAACTCTGGTAAGCCGGGCCGTTCTGCTGCCTTTGAATTGCTCGTTCCAACGGTGGCTGTTCGAAATCTCATTCGTGAAGATAAAATGCACCAGGTGTATGGCGCAATGCAATCTGGGCAGGCCGGTACGGGAATGCAAACCATGAATCAATCGCTTGCGGATTTGGTTCGCAGGGGCAATCTCAGTAAGCCGGATGCGCTGGCTTATAGTTTACTGCCCGAGGAACTTGGAAAACTACTGGGATAAGATTTGAAGGAGATGGATCGTGCCTGAATTCATGTACGTAGCCTCAGACCGTGCCGGAAAAAAAGTAGAAGGCAAGATGGAAGCGAACAGCGAAGGGGAGCTTCGTATGTCTCTTCGTGGCCAGGGGCTTAGGCCACTCAAGATTACCAAAGCACGACTGACTCAGATGGATATTGGTACTGCGCTGAAGGGCCTTGCAAAGGGCTCTGATTCAGTGCCCGTTGAGCGTCTCATGAACTTTATTCGACAGCTTCAAACCATGATCACATCTGGTGTTCCTTTGATTCAAGCGATTGAGTTGTTCCATGAGCAAGAGACGGATCAAACTCTTCGCCGGATTTTAGGAGCCTGCAAAGATCGAATCAATGGCGGGAGTTTCTTGTGGGAGTGTTTCGCTCAATATCCCAATACCTTTGAACGAGTTTTCGTGGCGCTCGTCAGAGCGGGCGAGTCGTCTGGAACGCTTGATGTGATGTTGAAGCGGATCGGAAAATACCTAGAAAACTCTTACCGCGTTAAGAAACTCATTAAGAGCTCTATGACCTATCCGATTTCAGTCTCAGTGATTGCCATTGGTGTGATCACGCTTATGTTAACGGTGGTAATTCCAAAGTTTGAAGCGATGATTATGAGCAGTGGGGGAGAGATGCCGGCACCCACCAAGTTTGTGATCGCGCTCTCGCACGGCTTAGTGGCAAATTTTGTACCCATCTTAGCGGGAGTCGGAGTGGTTTTTTTCTTTGCCCGTTCCTATTTCAAAACGAACGAGGGGCGGATTGTGCTTCAAAAATTTGCACTCACCCTTCCTTTGGTCGGTCCCTTAATTATTAAAAGTGGAGTGGCCCGCTTTGCCCGAACCATTTCTACTCTTTTATCCTCGGGGGTGCCGATTGTGGATGCGCTTGAGATTTGTAAATCAGCAGCCAGTCACATCGCTTTTGAAGATGCAATTGGGGAAATGAGAAAAGATATTGAGCTGGGCGCGAGCTTTGCGAATGCCATGCAGAAGCAAAAGGTATTTCCGAAGATGGCTTTGCAAATGTCTTCTGTTGGGGAGAATACCGGTAACTTAGATAAAATGTTAGAAAAGGTCGCCGACTTTTACGAAGAGGAAGTGGAGACCGCAATCCAAGGCATGCTCAAGTTAATTGAGCCCGTGATGTTGGTAGTGATGGGTGGAATTGTCGGTGGGCTCATGATTTCCATGTACCTCCCTATTTTTCAAATGGCAGGTAGCGCCGGTGGCGGAGAATAGAGAAAATAAAATGGCAGCAATTGATGATATTAAAAGACCGATACTAGGAAAGTCGCCACAAGTTTCAGCATTAAAAAAAATGATTGAACGGGTGGCTCCGTCTAAAACCAATATCCTCATCATTGGTGAGAGTGGGACCGGGAAAGAACTGGTCGCCCGCGCTCTTCATGAGTTGAGTCCCGTCAAAGACGGGCCCTTTGTCGCCGTGAACTGTGGAGCGATTCCGGAGAGCTTAATTGAGAGCGAACTCTTTGGGCATAAAAAGGGAAGTTTCACAGGAGCGATTGCGGATAAGCAGGGGCTCTTTGAGGTTGCAGATGGTGGGACGCTCTTCTTAGATGAGATTGGGGAGTTGCCGCTCACGATGCAGGTGAAGCTCTTGCGTGCCTTGCAAGACCGGGCGGTGAGGCGGGTCGGGGGAAATGAGACCATCAAGATTGATGTTCGAATTGTTGCCGCGACCAATAAGAACCTCGAAGAAGGGGTGAAGAAGGGGAGCTTTCGAGAAGATCTTTATTATCGCCTGAATGTGATCATGCTTGAAACGCCACCGCTCCGTGAGCGCGTGGGAGATATTGAAGAACTGGCTCAAGTGTTCTTTCAAAAGTTTAATGAAAAGCAAAAACGCAATTTAGAAGGCTTCACGCCCGAAGCGCTTGAAGTGATCCTATCGCACCGTTGGCCCGGAAATATTCGTGAGTTAGAAAACGTGATGGAGCGGGTGGTGACGCTTGAGGGTACAAAGAAAATACAAGTGTCAACCCTTCCACCCGAAATGGTCCTTGCGGCGAGAAAAGCGGCAGGAGTGCCTAGAGAGCTCGTCTTGCGTGCGAACTTTGCTCTCGGCCCCGTTCAGTTGGATGAGATCATGGCACAGGTAAAAAAGTTTTATGAGCGTGAGGCTCTTCTTTTTACGAAGAATGACGAGATGAAGGCTAAAGAGCTCCTAAAATAAAAGAGAGTTCTTAAGACTAAAAAGCCCCCGCCTGAATTTCAAGCGGGGGCTTTTCTAAATATTTTTGTAAAGAGTCTAGTAAAGACCGCTTTGAGTATTTCTCACTTGCTTGTTCTGATCAATCGTCCAGCCATCAAGTGGATTAGTGAGAGCGAGAGCACCACTGCCGGAGAGAATGCTTCCGGTTGCTCCAATCGTGAATGCCTGTTGAGACATTCCTACAAACGCGCCACCAAAGTTAACGTTAGCTTTCGTGGTAGCGATCGCGGTCAGCTGCTTTTGAGCGGTTGCTGCATCGGGTGGAATTTGAGTGGAATCTTCTGCCGAAGTAGCCATGAACACACCGGTATTGTTTGCGGTATCGTCGCACTTGGTGTTGCCATCATCTGAATAGGTTCCAGCGGTTGGATCATAGTTCCATGCGGTATAGTTACAGTCGAGTGCTCCAGTAGGGCCACAGGTCCCTTGAGCGGTTGAGTTGGCATCAAGCCCCACTGAATAGTAGAAACGAACGCCATCGCGGTTGTAGCCCGCTTGCCCTAAGCAACTCGTATAAGAAGAGTTCTCAGCCGCGAAGCTTTGTTCAATGGTATAAGCACCGCCTAGTGAAAGGCGCGCTTCCGATTGACGGCTTTTTGCTTGGAATTTTTTGTATTGAGGCACTGCGAGCGTTGCCAGAATCCCGATAATTGCAACGACCACCATTAACTCTACCAGTGTAAACCCGTCTCTGGTCATGTTTTTTAAGCGTTCCATATATACCCCCTTAAAGTATATTTTGGGCTTTCCTACTAACACCCTAGCTATTATTCTAAACAAAGTTTATGAAATTGCGACGACTTTTTCACCGTCAGGCGCTTGTCGCCCTGTTTTTGTGCCCTTTTTTGTATTATTCAACTAAAGAAGTTGAATTCAATCAACCAAAGTTGTTTAAAGCGGCTGAGTATCAACTGACCCCTCAATTCTTTAAGTTTATCTCATCAGGCTTCTGGCCCGCTGCTCATGATTATCTTTGGATCCGAACGCTCCAAATCATTGGGACCGGCAATTTTTCAAAAGATATTTTGCTCGAGTCCATTGGCTTTTACCGTTTGTCGATAGCGCTCGATCCTTATTTTTATGAGGTTTACGATCAGGCGGCGGTTAACTTTTCATGTTTGTTTGATGCTGCCTACCCAGCACTTGAGTTTTTGGATAAGGGGATTAGGGTCTATGAACATGGAAGCCCGCCCGAGAAGTTTTGGCGTCACCCATATAGCCTTTATCTCTATCGGGCCTATGTGCATGCCTTCATGCTGAATGATTGGGTCCATGCGAAGGACGACTACTTAAAGGCGTCTCAAATGAGGGGTGCTCCCCGCTACCTTCAAGAAATGCAGAAGTGGTTAAAAGAAGAGGGTTCTGAATCAGTGTTGGCGGTAAAAGTTTTAAAGCTCATGATCCGAAACACAGATGACCAAAAGCTCAAACAGAAGTATCAAGAAAAATTGAGGCACTATGAGTAATGTGGTGGTAGCAGTAGAAGTGAAGGGGCTCGATTTTACGCTCGGGAAGCGAAAAATTCTAAAGGGGCTCCAGTTTCAAATCAGAAAGGGAAGTGTCTTTGCTGTTGTGGGGCACAATGGAGCCGGTAAGACGACCTTCTTCCATATTCTTCTCGGCATCAAGTTTCAAGACCAGGGGTCAGTCGATATCTTTGGTCAGTCTAATTCGGATTGGCGTGCGCGATCTAAAATTGGGTATGTGCTCGAGCGTCCCTATCTCAATTTAGATCAGGAATTAGGCCAGCTTTTAAAGTATCATGCAAAACTGAGCGGGATTCCTTATACCAACGCCGACCTCGCTCACGCGGCGGAACAGGTGGGCTTACTTGGGCATCTGGATCAAAATTTAAGTACTTTTTCGAAAGGGATGCTTCAAAAAGCACTGCTGGCCCAAGCGAGTCTCGGTGATCCAGAAATGTTAGTGCTCGATGAGCCGATGAGTGGGCTTGATCCAGTTTCTCGCGAAATCGAGAAAGTGCAAATCCAAAAATGGCGCGACATGGGTAAAACCATCATTTTCTCATCCCATGTGATGGAAGATGTGGAGCAGCTTGCGGATGATGTATTGATTCTGGAAGCGGGGGAGATGAAGTTTTGCGGCCCGGTTCAGGAGTGGAGAGCATCAAGATGAAATTTTTGATGTCTTACGTTCGACAAAGTGCAATCGTGGCCCAGTATGCGTTTCAAGATTTATTGCGTGAGCGAATCCTCTACAACATTTTCTTTGTATCTTTATTTATGTTGTTTTTTGGATATTTGGCGGCCCTCCTTGTATTTGGTCACCAAGATCGGGTGATGCTTCACTTTGGAATCATGATCAATGCGATTTCACTTTTCTTTGTTTCAGCGGGTGCCGGAGCAAGACTCTTGCGCTCAGAAGTTGAGCAGCGCATTTCATACCTTCCTTTGTCGAGGCCCGTTTCAAGAGTGAGCTATTTCTTTGGTAAATGGATTGGGATTGCGTCTTTCTGCGCGCTTAATCTTTTGCTGCTCACGGGCGTGCTCTATGTGGCGCTTCGAGTAACGGACGGTGAGTTTAACTGGGCGCTCGTTCAAGCAACAGCACTGATTTGGGCTGAGACCCTGATGGTCAGTTCCGTTGCAATGCTATTGTCGATTTTCTTTAGGCAGGGGCTTTCGATGATGATGTGCCTTTCTTATTTGTTTCTCAGTCACAATCATGAGCAAATTGAATTCTTGAAGAAGCAGGCGGGGGAATCGGGGGTCGTGTTTGAAGTCCTAAAGAGCATGACTCCGAATGCTCAGGTGATGTTGCTCGATACCCGGGTTTATTATGATATTCCACTCAGCGGTTTTGAGCTATTTCAACGAATGGGTTACGGGGTCTTGTGGGCTTTGTTTTTTATGCTGCTCGGTAATGCATTTTTCTATCGAAGGAATCTTTGATGCTCGCGAATTTTTTCGTCATCGCACTGGGCCTGATCTTGGGAAGCTTTCTCAATGTCGTGATTCATCGTTTGCCACTTGAGCAATCGATTGTAAAGCCGGGCAGTCATTGTCCGAGCTGCAAGGCGCCCGTTCATTGGTATCAAAATATTCCGCTTTTGAGCTATCTTGCGCTTCGGGG
This sequence comes from Oligoflexia bacterium, assembly GCA_903858975.1. Taxonomy (GTDB): domain Bacteria; phylum Bdellovibrionota; class UBA1018; order UBA1018; family CAIMNF01; genus CAIMNF01. Next base: position 19,579 of record CAIOKW010000221.1, read on the forward strand.
AAAGTGTGGGAGCTGCAAAGCGCCTATCCCGCTTCGCTATCCCTTGGTCGAGTTTCTCACCGCACTCTTGTTTTGGGCTTCCTTTCGAGATCTAGAGCTCGATGCATTTGGGATGATTTCTCAAGCACGGATTTGGATCTTTATTCTGATCTGCGTATCGGTGACCTTCATCGATCTCGACCACCGGA
>CAIOKW010000222.1 GCA_903858975.1 Oligoflexia bacterium
AGTCGGAGCGCGCATCTCCCGCGAGTATTGATGGTATCGTGGATGATCTTCGGGCGAGATGGAAGACAATGGTGGGGAATCATCCGGAATCCTGCCTCATGGCGGTCTCTTTAGGTGGAATGGTTGCCATGAATTGGGTGGCCCGATTCCCGACCGACTTTAAGCGGCTCGTCTTGATCAACTCAAGCGTCAGTGGATTAAGTCCCATTCATCATCGGTTACAACCGAGAAACTACCTCACGATTCTATCGCTTTTTGCAGAGACTGATCTTGCTGCGCGAGAAGAAACCATTTTGAAAATGACGAGCAATTTGAAGGGTGAGGCGCTGAAAAAACAGGCAAGCTACAATGCAAGTGTCGCCAAGGTCATCCGTAAGAAAGACGCGCTTTCACAGATTTTTGCAGCCACACGATTTCGACCGCCTTCCAAAATTGAAATCCCTGTTCTGGTTTTGGTCGCAAAAGGAGACACGCTGGTGCACTACTCTTGCTCAGAAAAGATCGCAGAACACTTTTCGGCTGAGATTCAATATCACGAGACGGCCAATCATGATCTCGCTTTGGATGATTCCAGCTGGGTCAGTGACCGAATTAAAGAGTGGGTGTAGTTCTTAAAAGCCAGGGGCGTGCCGCCATTCCCACCAATCCTTCGAATCATCAGCACCCGCATGTTTGGATTTAAAGCGGCCATTCTTGTCCTTTTCTAAAAGTTTGTACATGAGACCGCGCGATGTCTTCTTTAGTGCAAGAGCAATCGCGGGGGAAAGAGCCAGGACTTTTTCCATTTCATCCGGCTTGCTCATGAACTCAAGGACCTTAGACTTTTTAAAAAGCTCAAAAATTTCTTCAGGCGAACGGCCCATGGTGAATTCAAAAGTGAAGTACTTGGGCTCATAAGGTACGTGTAGTTGATCGCTAATGGAGAGCAAACAAAAGTTCTGCGGGAAGAGACTCGGTAAATGGGGAGGGCACTCTAAGACTCCCAGTTGATTGCGAAAGTCTTCAGGCACGCAAAACTGAATCAAGCGATCACGCATTTCTTTTAGTTTGTCTAAATGCTTGCGTTCTACGAGTTCTCTCTTAAACAACAAAACATCGTAATGTCTACCATAGCGACCTAAGGGGCCATCGTATTTCTTGCAGCTTCCGAAACCCATTTTTAAAATGGCTTTGGTGTCAGCAGCATTTAAATCCCAGAGTGCTTCCGGGTCTAAAAAAAATAAACCCTTCATCTCGGGGTGATTCACCGAAAAAATTCGTCCCTCTTTACTGGTACGAAATTGATAGTCCTTTTTGTCGAACTGTAAGCGAGTGAGGCGGCCATTTGAATATTCAGTGGACGAAAAGGGCTCTGCCTTGAGCCAGGCCTTCAATATGGATTCTTTTGGGGGAGTGGTGAATTTTTGCCAATCTTGCTGGGAAGCGCTCGCAGGAAATACGCGCCCAAGAGGCACTTCTGATTTAAAGAGATAACTCGGACCATCAAGGTGTCCTCCTTTATAGGTCCGCTCCTCGAGCGTTCCTGTTGAGCCAAAGCGAATCTCGCGTCCGTCTCTTAAAGAACCCTTCATCGAAGCAATCCGAATGACTTCAGTCTGGGTTGAAAATTGAATCAAGAGTCCGTTATAGAGGCCCTGCTCATCCCTGCAGCTCGCCCAGAGGGGGCGTTTGGAGTTTGGAATGTATTCCCGCTCACTTCCTTCGGGACACGGAGGACTTTGGAGGGTGGCGGCGAGGGTGGGCGCATTTGTCAAAAAAATGGCGCATAAGTGACTGATAATCATGCTTTTTATGAACCGTTGCATAAGGTTCATTTTGACTCGGATTCATAGGTATGAAAAGATATTTAAGTGATTGTCTACGGAGGGACGAGTCCATGTCAGTGAATTATAGCTCTAATAATCCGAATAATAATCCGCAACTTCTTCAGCAGCGCCTCTCAGTGCGCGAGCAGGAGATCAATGCGCTTAAGGTTCAAAATCGTCACCTCCTCTCGAAGATTGAAGAAGTTGAGAAGAACGCGAAACCGAATCAAATCAATACGCAGTTCGTAGCGGACGAGGTTCATAAGCACCTCGAGCCCGTGATCAACCAACTTCAGAATACGATCACCACCTCTTTTGAAATTCTTCAAAGTACAATGCGTGGGATTTATCAGCAAAGTCAGCGTGCTCAGCAGGCAGTTGAAGACATGGCCGCACATTCTCGCGATCTTGAAATGCGAATGAATGAGCAGCGAAAAGCCGACCAAAATTTCTATCAAGACAAAATGTTCTCTATGATCGGTGCATTCTGCGATCGAGTGGAAAGACAAATTGAGATTCGCATGAAAGCGCTCGCTACTGTGGAGCTCATGAATACGAAGCAAAATGAAGTTCTCTCGGATGTAGAAAGCATCAAGGGCTCCATCAATCAAATGCAGAAAAATTCAGACTCTAATCGCGGCGAGATTTCTCGAATTGAAAGAAATGCATCTGAAGCAAATGAAAAGCTCATTGATGTTCAAATTCAGACCCAAAACTCTGAAGAACTCATTCGCGATACCTTGCAGCAGATTCAAAACCATCGAGCTGAGTTTAAAATTATTCGGTCTGAACTGAAGCAGTCGATCGAAGCGATGTCAAAACTCGTGGATCGGGTGAATGAGAGCGCAGTGGTCATATCAGCCGCTGAAGAAGATGATTCGTCAGAAGAAATTCAGGTCATTACTAATGTTCCATCGTCACAAGAGTATGCCCAAGCGGCCTCCTCGGTGGATGAAGGAAAAATCATTAACGATTTAATTGAACAAAAGCATCGTGAGCTCGAGGCGCTTGAGAAAAACATTGAAGAACAAAGTGAAAGCCAATCCCAAGAAGACGCTGGGATGATTCTCGCTTTGCTTCGTGCACAAAAAAGTGAACTTCAGCGAGTAGCAGAAGATGCAAAAACCTATTTGAAAGAACACGTCGCACAAGCGCAGAGCCCCCGGAGCCCTTCTGTGCGACCCGACAAAAACTTGTGATGGATAAACCACCAGGAGTGGGACCAAAAACGCAGTCTCGTCCAACAGTACCGCCAAGACCAGGGACTAAACCGGGTACGAAGGGGCGACCTATGCCCGCGAGCCAAGCGGCAGCCCCCTCCAAGGCGAGTGCAGACGCAGGACGACCGGTTTGGTATAAGCGTAAGTACCTGGTTTACCCTAAGTTTCAGATGCCCTTGATCATCCTGAATTCGATGGTCACGATCTTTTTGTTTTCGCTGGTGGCTTACTTGGTGATCCGAAGTCATCTCTACTTAGAACAGTTGGTTAAACAAACGAGACTTCCAGCCCAAAACCTTTTTATTCAGCTGCTCACCGAACAGTTGCGAAGTCTTTTGATCTACATGGCGATCGCCCTCGTGATTGGGGTCTCGAGTACAGCAACCCTCACCTTGTTGCTTTCACACAAGATGGCAGGCCCGATGATCCGCCTTAAGAACTTCTTCGCGAACATCACGAAATCGAGCGAATTTCCTGAACAGCTGAAATTCCGAGAGGGTGACTTCTTTCAAGAGCTTCCTCCCACCGTGAATGGCGCGTTTAATGCGCTGAAAAAGAAATGGCAACGTTGAAGCAGCACCTAAAGCGTGCGTTTTTGATTTCCACCCTCCTCGGACTCAGTGCTTGTAGTGAGGTCAAGGTTCTCATTTCAGTCCTGTTCACTGAGGCGACTTCCTTGAGCACCTCATCATTTGAGTTTGATGAAATGAAGTCAGGGGATCAGCTGACGTGCGCAATTCTCGGAGACAAAACAGTTCGTTGTATTGGTTCGGGCCAAAAGGGAAATCTCGGAACCTTCAATGGAGGTCCTGCAGCGATTACGACACCGATCAAGTTATTGGCAACCGGCAAAGGCTTTACCTGTTTCACTTCCGGAGACAATGCCCAATTATTTTGTTTTGGAAAAAATGACAGGGGCCAACTGGGGAATCCTTCAGTAGGAAACAGTATTAAGCCGGTTCCGGTTCTTGATGTCGATAACTCTAATTTTCCCATTACAGATGTGAAGTCTCTCAGCGCGGGTGAGGCACATGCCTGTGCAGTACTCAAGTCGGGTCGTGCAGTGTGCTGGGGTGATAATTCCTTTGGGCAACTTGGAAATATTAGCGTTCAGGGAATCGGTGCGAGGTCAGTGTTAGAAGGGGAGCGTAATCCAAAGGCACTCCCGAATGTGAAAGACATTTCTGCCGGCGCCAACTCATCTTGCTTGATTGCTAAGGATGATAGCACCGTGTTTTGTTTCGGTGAACGATACGGAGCGACTCGAAAAATCAATTGGATTCCAGAGCGAGTGGACCTTGCAAATAGTATTGGATCACTCAATAACATCAAGCAAATCGGAGTCGGTCGAGGCTTTGGATGTGCGCTCACTCGAGGCGCCCAGGTTTATTGCTGGGGTCAAAATGAGAGTAATCAACTCGGAATTTTGATGAACCTGAAAGGGCTTCCTAAGGCATCTCTGGTTCAAGTGAGCTATCCCCAGGAAATGCCTCTCTCGAGAGTGGATCAAATTACAGTCGGAGACGCGCATGCCTGTGCGCTTCATCGGGATGAAAAGACGGTCTATTGTTGGGGTGATAATCGATTCAATCAGTTAGGAAGTACCTCCACTCGTGGAAATACGGAGCAGGTGGCACTTGGCTCGAACAATCTCACTCTAAAAGGTGTGAAAGAAGTGCGCGCTGGTCCGGATCGAACTTGTATTATTTCCATTAGAGATGAGCTTTTTTGTTGGGGAAATGGAGCAGACGGTATCTTAGGGAACCCCAAACCCATCTCAGTCTATCCCTCACGAGTACTGGATTCAAACCTTGAGGCTCTGGCAAACGTGGTTCACGTAGAGCTCGGTCAAGACCATACTTGCGTGAAGGATTCGGCAGAAAAACTTTATTGTTTTGGGATCAACTCCTTTGGACAGATGGGATTTGTTCGAGTTTCTGGACAGGCCCTGCAGACGGAAACCACGCCACTTAGAAAAGTGCACTCGATTGACGTGAAGGGCTCTAAAACTTGCGTGGTTTACGGGGATGATCAGAGGGTCGGATGTTTTGGTGATATGGATTTTGACAACATCAACAAACGACCTGAAAAAAACAGTTTCATCTTAGAAGAAGTGAAAAAGAATAACATGAGTTTTCGAGCGGCATCGGGTGTTGCGATTGGCCGAAAACAAGTCTGCGTGATTGGGGCTAACCAAGAGGTGACCTGTATTCCTTCAGATGGGGAAGAAACTACGGAAGTTCCGGTTCGAGTGGCGGATGTAAACCAAATGCCGATTAAAGATATCTGGCAGGTGCGGGCTCAAAATAACTTAGCCTGCGCTCTATCTCAAGCAGAGGGAGCAATTTGGTGCTGGGGCCAAGAGCGCCTGGAGCAAGGTCTTGCGGCTAAGCATGTGATGATGGGGGGGCAGGCGGCCCATGAGGTGATCCAAATTTCCCTCACTGAAGATCAATTGTGCACCATTCGTGGTACCGAACGGGCTGTGTATTGTTCCAAGACCGGAGTTTCAAGTCAGGGAACGATTGAGATTGCTCCGTTAAAGACGACTGAGGGTTCTGAGCTCAAGGGTGTGCTCTCACTCTCGGGTGGGCTTCATCATTTTTGTGCAGTTACTGAGGTTGGAAAACTTTACTGTTGGGGTAAGAATGAATCCTATCAATTTGGGTCAAAATTACCCGCACAGAGTCTCGATGCGATCTTGGTTGCAATCAAGAATGACCGAATTCAAAAAATCACTCGCGTGACCACCGGGGATCGGCATACCTGCATCACCTCTGCGGATGATCCTACACTCTATTGCTTTGGTGGATCTTTTTATGGTGGACCAAATTCTCCGGATCTAGTTGATTATCCTTTATGATTGAAAAGTGGTTCTCTGGGTCGAAGGCGCTCTTCTTTATTCTTTTAGCATATGTCTTTGGTCTGTGGGCCTTCAGTGTGCCACTCACCGGCGATCAGAAAACCTATATTTCGATTGCGATGGAAATGCGCGATCGGAATGAGTGGGTGATCCCCTATCTTTTTGATCGAGCCAATTTCCTAAAGCCCCCTTTCCAATACTGGGCAACCATTCTAGGTTGGAAGGTGTTTGGATTTAATTTATTCGGGGCTTTACTCCCTTCTGTTTTGGCATTGATCGCATCTGCTTACTGGATCAAGCAAATTTCTAAAGCAAAGGATGATGTTCCCTCGTTACTTCTTGCGGGGACCTTGGCTACCATGACTTATGCGACGACCTCTCAGATGGAGATTTGGATTCTCGCATTTTATCTTGCCTCATGGGGGTTTTGGATAGAGGGAAAAACCTGGAAAACTTTGATCACCGTCGGAGTGATGAGCGCAATCAAGGGACCGCTTTATCCGGCGCTTTTTGTATTGAGTGTTTTTTTTGAAGCGTGCCTGAAGCGTGATTTTGGCCGTATTATAAAGTGGCGTTTTATTTTCGCCCTCGTGACGGGAGTCTTATTGGGTCTCTTGTGGTATGGGCTTGCTGCAAGAACACACCTCAATGAAATGCTTGCGATGTTCTTCTTAAAAGAAAACGTTGGAAAAATTCACACCCAACATGGAACGCCCTGGGGCTTGTGGGCTGAGTTCATCGGAACTCTTTTTCCGATAGTCATTGCGTTTGTCTTTTCCCTTTTCACGCCAGACTTTAAGGTGGCATGGAAGCAAAAAAAGATCCTTTGGTTATCCTATGGTCTGATTCCAGGCCTCTTTTTTACCTTGTTTCCTTATCGAGTGAATACTTATTTATATTTGCTGACTCCCCTGGTGGTCTTTGTGATCTGTGAATGCAGAGAGGCTTTGAAGGTTCACTCAAAAAAGATGGCAGGGCTGGCGGCACTCCTCGGGTTCGTATTGATAGCTTTTTTAGCAAGACTCTGTGCGGGCAAGTGGTTGAGCGAGCCCTTATTAGTTGCATATATTTTGGTATTGATTTTGTGGGTCTATTCTCATTTGCGCGCAAACCTCTATCTCTTGGGTATCGCCTCTATTCTTTTGGTTAATTTAATAAGGCTCACAGCTGTTGAAATAGGTGAATGGGATTTGCATGGGCTTCGAAGTTTCCTAAAAAGTGATCCATCCGAAGTTTATTATGTAATGGATCAGGAAGATATTTGGCACGAATATGGACTCGTTTCTGCTGCAGTTCGGCGGCGAATCCATGTGCTTCCGAGCCGAGACTTAGCGACCCAGCAGCTAAAAGCCGGGGGCGTGATTTTGTTCAATGATGAACAGTCCGCATGGGCTGAGGGATATCACTGCCAGGATTGGGTCAGACTGAAAAAGAGGATTAAATTTCCGCTGGTTCAACTCATGAGAGAAGGCCTGTCAATTGAGGACTCCTCAGTGAATCGTCACTTCAAAATTTGTAAAATCTGAAGCCTTGACTCAAAAAGTGACCTCGTTTAAAAATTTTTCATGCCTTTATATGAATACTTTTGTGAGAAATGTGATTCCGCTTTTGAGGTCACTCAAAGCTTTTCAGACGCTCCTTTAGAGCATTGCCCCACATGTCAGGGAGCAGTGAAAAAGCTGATGAGCTTGGGTGGATTCGCTCTGAAGGGCAATGGCTGGTATACGACTGATTACAAAAAGAGCACGGGTGATGGAGGCGGAAGCAAGTCATCTTGAAGCCTAGCGTTATTTCAGGTGCTGCACGGGATTCAGTCGACAATCTCGCACCCCTTCCTCATACTGGTTGAATATGAATTCCGGCAAAATCTGGGCACTCTTATGGTTCGCTGCTTTACCGAGTTGTGCGGAATCAAATTATTCCATTAAACATTCAGATCACTTTCCCAATCAAGCAAGTGTGATTGCAACACCTCCCCCAGCGTCGCAGAACTTAGCGGCAGAGCCCGAGCCTACGAGCCAGCCTAAACTGAAGGCTTCTCCATCTAGCCCCAAAGAGAATGATAAGGCCTTAGCGCTTGGAAATGAATCATGGGAAAAAATTTCAGAGTCCAATGGGATAACCACCTATCGAGGTCGCAAAGTTGATGGGGGTGTCATTACCTTTCGGGGTGAAACGATCATACCCGCACCGATCATTAAAGTGGCTGCGGTATTAAACGACGTGAACCTTCGAAAGAAATGGGTCGCAG
>CAIOKW010000223.1 GCA_903858975.1 Oligoflexia bacterium
ACGACGATAAAGATCATTCAAATCTGAAGTCGCGAAACGTCCACCATCGAGTGGCACTAGAGGACGAAGTTCTGGTGGGATCACTGGGATCACATCAAGCATCATCCACTCTGGCTTATTGGTTCCACTGGTTTTGAAAGCTTCAACTACAGTGAGACGTTTAGAGAGTTTAGTTTTTTGAGCTTCTGAAGTCGTTCCCTTGAGGTCACGACGAAGGGTGCGAGAAAGAAGATCGATATCGATCTTTTTCAAAAGTTCGCGAATTGCCTCGCCGCCCATACCGGCAGTGAATGCAACCCCTTCAGACATCAATTGATTGTACTTCTCTTCAGTAAGCACTGTTCCTGGCTCAACGTCAGAATTTCCTTGATCGAGCATTACGTATGACTCGCAATAAAGAACTTTTTCAAGATCCTTAAGAGTGAAGTCTAGCAATGCACCCATACGAGACGGGAGTGAGCGAAGGAACCAGATATGAGCTACTGGACAAGCAAGCTCAATGTGTCCGAGGCGTTCGCGACGTACTTTAGATTGAATCACTTCAACCCCGCACTTTTCGCAAACTACACCACGGTGTTTCATGCGCTTATATTTACCGCAGTTACACTCGTAGTCTTTGACTGGTCCGAAAATCTTCGCACAGAAGAGACCATCGCGCTCTGGCTTGAAAGTACGATAGTTGATGGTTTCTGGTTTCTTTACTTCACCAAAGCTCCACTCACGGATTTTTTCCGGAGAAGCCAGAGAAATACGAATTCCTTTAAAGCTCAATGGATCTTTTGGCTTATCAAAAAAGTTTAACAAATCTTTCATGTTCTTGCCCTCATGCTTTCGCTATTTAAAGCGAATATTAGATGAGCGCCACCCCTTCGGGTGGCGCTTATAATTTAGAGTAAATCTGCCTTCAGTTCTTTATTGTCTTCTTCCTCAATCAACTCAACGTTCAACGCGAGAGACTGAAGCTCTTTCACCAATACGTTGAAGGATTCAGGGAGACCTGGCTCAAGGAGCTGCTCACCCTTAACAATCGCTTCATACATACGGTTACGACCCGTAACATCATCTGATTTCACGGTTAAGAATTCTTGAAGAGCATGGGCTGCACCATATGCCTCAAGTGCCCACACTTCCATTTCTCCGAGACGCTGACCCCCGAATTGCGCTTTACCGCCGAGAGGTTGCTGCGTCACCAAGCTATATGGACCGATGCTTCGAGCATGAATCTTTTCTTCCACCAAATGGTGAAGTTTCAAGATGTACATCACGCCCACGGTTACTTCCTCGGCGAACGGCTCGCCAGTAACACCGTCATATAGTGTGGTCTTTCCTAGAGAAGGAAGATCCGCAAGTTTCAATACTTTTCCAATGTCAGCTTCTGAGGCACCATCGAAAACTGGAGAAGCGAAGTGCACTCCGTCTTTCAGGTGAGAAGCCATTTTCATTACGTCTGCGTCAGAAGCTTTCGCAAGATAGTCTTGGACTGTTTTTTCAGGATAGACATCTTTAAGAAGCTTACGAACATTTTCAGGTTTGTATTGCTCAAGGTAGTGAGCGATTTTATCGCCCAATCCTTTAGCTGCCCAACCCAAGGTCACTTCGAGAAGCTGACCGATGTTCATACGTGACGGAACCCCGAGTGGATTCAGCACTAGGTCTACTGGACGACCATCCGCAGTGAACGGCATGTCTTCCATAGGCATAATACGTGAAATAACCCCTTTGTTACCGTGACGGCCGGCCATTTTATCGCCGACTTGTAGCTTACGCTTGATCGCAATTTGGATTTTCACCATTTTGATCACGCCTGGAGCAAGTTCATCACCACGCTTTAATTTTTCGATCTTCTCTTTGAATACGAAACGCACAGACTCAATGCGGTTTTTCGCAGCTTTCACGAGGTTCGTGATCTCTTGTTCAAGCTCGCTCTTCACTGGAATGAACCCAAGAAGCTCAAACGGAACTTTTTCGAGAGAAGCGAAGTC
>CAIOKW010000224.1 GCA_903858975.1 Oligoflexia bacterium
CAGGGTCCAATCGCGCACTCAAAATATTTGCTCGGGCGGCACCTATCCAAGCAATTTTGTCACCTCACCCGACTCGCATAGCTTAAAGGAGTTTAGGGTCCAAGCTGGGGGCGTCCTGAGCGCTGAGGCCTACTCACTCGGATGCTTGCCCACTCAAGACTCGCAGAGACTGTTTTCTGAATCTCTCGCTCCTGACCTACTGGTGGACGTTGCACCTCTCGGAATCGGGAGAACTTACTCATTTGAGTCACATGGTCACTTTAGAATATCAGCACTCGCCTATCTCCTCATGTCCCCCATTCATCTCACTTTAAAAGTGACTGATGCTCATGGACGTGCGCTTCAGCTTCAGCAAAAATCCCCACTCTATCAGTCTCCCGACTCATCCTTTATCATTCCAGACTCTCAAGTGGAGGGCTTTGCTGTAGGAACCATTCAGGTCACCGCATCCCCTCAAGCAACCGACTTTTCTCAATTTCCGAGCCCGGCACTTTTTCCAAATGATACTCCCTACTTTGTATTGGCTTTTAGCGATCAAGCACCCGCACTTTCTCCGGATCAGCTCCCCGATAACGCCCGCTGCTTCCCGAATACCCCCTTTAAAACTTACACCTCCCCAAGAGGGGACCCGATCCGCTTTTCCAGCACCACGAGTGCACGAGACGGCATCGGATTTTGCGCTCCCGCGGCCAACGCAGAATCAGCCAATAAAGGAAAGCCATCTAGAAGTGTACCTCTCGAGGCCATCGTGGGATGGTTTCTCCCATTGGGAGCCATTGTTGCGTTCCAGTTGTATTCAAAACGTCGGCGCGCTAAACTATTCTTACGATGAAGAACTCACTCCTGATTTTACTTTATGCCGTCACTCTCAGTGCTCCCGCTTTTGCCCAGCTCGATGAGGCCGGTTTCCGACAAGCACTTAAAGTAAAACGGAACGTTTACCTTTCAGAGGGATCTTTTACCGGAGGAGAGCGCTCGAGTTCAGATTTTAAAGTCAGTAACGTCCGAGTGGCAAAAAACCCAGCCGGATATGATCGCATTGTCATCGATTTTACCAAACTCACTCGTCCTCCCTTCTTCATGGTCGAGAACGATCCATCTAGCAAGCGCGTTAATGTTACGGTGTATGGAAAAGTAAAAGTGGATTTTTCCAGTCAGACGGCAATTCAGTCTGCGAAGAAAACGAAAACCATTTCTCATCTTGAGTTTCTCCCGATCGTAGATCCTGACCGATGGATGTTCTCAATTTATACTCAAGCTCCGGTAAAGTCAGAGGTTTTCGAACTGACCGATCCAGCTCGCATTATTATTGACCTCAAGCCTTGATTTATCTGAATCCGGTGCCATTAGTGAATGCGTGAGTGAATCATACGAAAACAACGCTTCTCATTCTCCCCTTGCTTCGCCAGATCAGTTGCTGCCACAGCACCTTTTTACGATCCCATTTTTAGGGCCCATCCTCTTTCCAACGCTCATTGTCCCAATGGTGATTTGGAACCCTAAAGCTATTGCCACCATTGAAGAACTCATCAGTCGAAAACAGAATCACCTTGGACTCCTTCTCACCAAGGAAGAATCCGTAAGCGATCAAACAAAAGCGAATGAACTCTATCGACACGGGATCGCCGTTAAATTGCTCAAACGCATCAAGCTTCCGGATGGATCGGTACAAGTCCTTCTCCAGGGACTGAAACGGTTTAAGTGTAAAAACTTTATTGCTGAATACCCCTACTTTATAGTTGAACCCGAATACTTTGATGAGAGCCAGCCCGAAAAAAGTCTCGAGATTGATGCACTGACTCGTTCGATCATTAACCATGTAAAAGAACTCTCTGAGTCACATCCCTTCTTTAATGAAGAGATGAAACTTGCGCTCATTAACGCTCCCCATTCTGGTGTGGTTGCAGACATTGTTGCGTTTGCTCTGGGCCTCAACAAAGAGGACTCCCAGAATTTCCTCGAAACGATTTCGGTCAAAGAGCGATTCGAAAAGCTTCTCGTGTTTCTAAAGCGCGAACAAGATGTTGCCGCGGTACAGAAAAAAATTAATGATGAGGTGAATCTCAAGATTACTACCCTTCAGCGAGAGTTCTTCTTGCGCGAACAATTGAAGCTCATCAAAAAAGAACTCGGCATGGAGGAAGAGGGCAGAGATAAGAACGCTCGATCTTTGAAAGAAAAAATTGATGCCGCAAAAATGCCAGACGAGGTACAAAAGATTGCGCTCGAGGAGTTAGAAAAATTTGAAACCTTAAGCGAGCAATCTCCAGAGTACAACATCTCAAGAACCTATCTTGAGACCCTCTGCGGATTACCTTGGAGTATCACCACCCAAGATCAACTCAGTCTCCACCATGCCAGAGAAGTACTCGATGCCGACCATACCGGACTCGAAAAGGTCAAAGAACGCATTATCGAATTCCTTGCCGTTCGCAATCTACACACCTCGCAAAAAAAGCCTCAGAAAAAAGGCTCCATCATTCTACTCGTGGGCCCACCTGGGGTAGGTAAAACTTCGATTGGTAAGTCCATCGCAAAATCGATGGGCCGCAATTTCTACCGATTTTCACTAGGCGGGATGAGGGATGAAGCCGAGATCAAGGGCCATCGTAGAACTTATGTGGGGGCAATGCC
>CAIOKW010000225.1 GCA_903858975.1 Oligoflexia bacterium
GATTGGCAATATGGAGTAATCGACTTGGACTAAAGGAAACATCCGGCATTTCTTTTAGGATTTTTTGGATGGCCGAGAAACAACCATGGGTTGCCGCAGTTAACATGGCAGGGGGTAATCCATGGCCAGTGGCATCTGAAATCATGATGGTGAGTTCTTGTTCAGTTTCTACGTACCCCCACCAGTCACCACCACATTCACTTGCGGATTGGTAATGGCTGTTTAAGGTGTATCGCGTTGTAATAATTGAGGTCGGAGGAATGAGGTTATGCTGCAAGGATGAGGCAATGGCAACTTCCTGTTCAATACGAACTTTCGCCACACTCTCGATTAAGAGTTCCTTGATCTTCTTCGACATTTGATTCATTGAGTGAGAAAGAATCCCGATTTCATCACCAGAGGTTTCACTGAGGCTCAGATCAAAATTACCCTCAGAAATAACCTGGGTTGCCTCAGTCAGTTTAGCCAGAGGGCGGGTGAGTTTGAGGGAAAAAATAACCACGACAATCAGAGCAGCACCCAAAAGCGCAAGACCGACTAGGAGCATCTTCTCGAGTAACATGAAGGTTCCCTTCATCGCATCTCTATATTTGAGTGTATTCAGAACGACAACATTGTAGCCCGGGATAATATAAGTCCCAAGGTGGGTATCCTGGGTTTCGGGCATTTGATACTCTAAGGTACCGATCGAAACCTTTGAAAGATGAGCAGCCCTGAAAAGTGGGTTTGAAGGGTTGATTTGAGATCCTGAGTTTTTCGGATCACGGGTGTCAAGTAGGATCTCTCCCAAGCGACTGACGAGTTGGGCTTGAGTCCCACCTGATTTTCGAATCAAGTCACTTAAATTGAGTTTTGCCTTGATGATGGTAGGCCCCACTACCGGATCGCCACTTTCAAGGAGCGAGTAAAGATAAACGGAGGGAATGCCCTTGGAGTTACTGACGGCTTGATAGCTTAATCCCGTTTGCAAAAGTTCTTTAATGATTGCTGGAGTGGGAGGTTCTCGCTCAGGCGTTTCGTTCCATTTAAAAAACCGGTTAGGAACTTGGCCTTTGCCATTGAGCTTGTAGGCTTCCAGAGAGAGGAGTTGTTCTTGGCTTGCAAGCTCTGTTTTGGCTTTGGCACCTGGAATTTGCAAGGTCTTCAGATCGTGAGTGACCGTTTCAATAATGTGAGCAAAACGTTGGCCAAGAAGTTGAGACTGATTGGACTGAAGCTCAAAGGTGAAGGTGCTGGTCTCTTCCTTCAGAAAATTATAGGCCAACAGATAGGCTGAACCCATTAAAATCAAAACTAAGATCGTGGCCCCTGAGAGGAGTTTCAGTCCAAGTGATCGCTTGGGTTTAATCGCAATTGTCATCTTCTATCAGTATTCAGGTGAACTATTTGAATTGCAAAAGAATTTTAATCACGCGATAGCTTTTTCATAGATTTCATTTAGACTGAAATTACTTTGAAAAAAAGAGCGCTCGGCCTACTTCTTTTTCGTCCAACGGTTCTCCTCATGCTTCTGTCATGGAGTGC
>CAIOKW010000226.1 GCA_903858975.1 Oligoflexia bacterium
ATGAAAATCCATGATCTCAGGCGTGAGTATGAAGGCAAGATTTCGCAAGCTGAAGACGAGCACGCAAAGCAACTCACCCAAATTAGGTACGAAAATGACAAGAAGCTCCGAGATCAGGATCGAACAGCCAAACGCTTTATGGATGAGAAGGAGCGCGGTTTTGAGTACCAGATCAAACAACAAGAGCTTGTTTTTCGTGAGCGGGAGCGCTTTTTAACCGAGCATTATGAGCAAGAGCTTGATAAGATGAAACATACCAATGCACAACTCATCTCGAAGAAAAGTTAAAATTGTTTGTACCTTAGGCCCTGCGAGTAATACTCAGGAAAAGATCGAAAATCTCATTAGAGCGGGTCTCGATACTGCCAGGCTAAATTTTAGTCATGGGACTCATGACGTGCACCGAGGGCTCTTTGAGGCAGTTCGTGCGGCCGGTAAAAATCTAGGTAAACACGTAGGGATTTTGCAAGATCTTCAAGGGCCGAAGCTCCGCGTGGGTAAGATCGCAGCACCAGGGATCCAGTTGAAAGCAGGGGATGAAGTCCTTTTGTTTCCTGAAGGAACGGATCCTCGGTCATCTACTGTCGGAAGAATCGCGATTCCGATTTCAGCAGAGATTGCAGCTCCGCTTTCAAAAGATGTTCGTAAGGGGTCACGCATCTTGTTTGATGACGGAAAAATTTCAAGTGAAGTAAAAGAAGTTCATGCGCCCGAGATGGTCGTCACGATTACTGTGGGTGGAAAGCTCACCTCAAATAAGGGAATGAATCTTCCTGGCACGCCATTGTCGCTCCCTTGCGCGACCGATAAAGATTTAAGAGATTTGAAGCTTGGGCTTGATTTGGGAGTAGATTCAGTTGCGCTTTCTTTCGTAAGAACTCCCCAGGATGTTCTTTTTGTAAAAGAACAAATTCGTAAAAACAGTAATCATCACCCACTTTTGGTTTCGAAAATCGAACGAGAAGAAGCAGTTTATGCTCCTGAAGGAATTCTAGAAGTTTCTGATGGAATTCTGATCGCTCGGGGTGACATGGCGGTTGAACTGGGAGCTCAGAAGGTTCCCATCGTTCAGAAGATGCTCATTCGAATGTCAAATGAACTTGGAGTCCCGGTCATTACCGCAACTCAAATGCTCGAGAGCATGATTTCTTGTCCTACGCCTACGCGTGCGGAGGCCTCAGACGTGGCAAATGCGGTGTTTGATGGAACAGACGCCGTGATGCTGTCTGCTGAGTCTGCGTCGGGTGAGTATCCGGTCGAGGCTGTAGAAACGATGTCTAAGATTGTTTGTGAAGCGGAGAGTGAAGAACAATATTCGGTTCACGCGAATCTGGTTCCGATGTCAGGGTCAATTGTGGACTCAATTGAGTTTAGTGCATCCAGAATTGCAAGCCACGTCGGGGCTACTGCGATTGCGTGTCTCACTCATTCAGGCACTGCTGCTCGAACCTTGGCTAAGTATCGTCCACAAATTCCAATTGTTGCGATCATGGATAATGAAGCATCTCTTCGAAAGCTTGCTTTTGTTTGGGGTGTCGAGGGCGTGCTGATTCCAGAACTCGTCGCAACCGATGATCTCTTTGGGATGGTTGGCCGCGTGCTTGTTGAAAATCATCGAGCAGAGGAAGAAGACCTCATTGTCGTCACCGCAGGCGTACCGAGTTTAGGGCGTGGTACGACGAATACCATCAAGGTTCATCAAATTAAGAGCCGCAACCTGGCTCACGGACGAACTTAATTGAAATGAAATCTCAAATTTTAAGCGAAGTGTTCGCGGAGCTTTGTGAGAGTCAGACCCATTTTGATTCTCTACTATCGAAGGTGAATCCATCTCAGAAGTCGAAGGTCGCTACACTACTGGGAGCGTTTCTTCGGAGACCGTTTTCCATCGCGGAGCATTTTAAGATTCACCTTGCAGAGTCACCCGAAGAGTTCTGGGGACTGAGCTTTATCAAACTGAAAAAGCATCCCGGGATTCACGCGGCTTTGGCCGAGCTTTGGGAAAAGTGGGAATCCGCTCCGAATGAGGGGAACATTAAGGATTTTCCTCCTCAAATGGTTCAAAAATGGGAACAGGATTGGGGAAAAGAGAAAGCGGCCGGCATGGCTCGACTTTTATCTCAAGATCCGCTCACGACCATTCGCTTTCATCGACGAGCTTTTAGTGGCAGTGATGGGCTCCAACCCGAGGTTCAAGCCTGGCTGAAAAGTTCGGAACTTCCTAAATCGAGACCTGGAAACTTCTCAGAACGCGCGCGCGTATTTCGTGGGTTTGCTGCGGTTCAAAAAAATGAGCTGTTTCAAAAAGGTTTTTTTGAAATTCAGGATGAAGGCTCTCAAGTGATGAGTCTTTTTTCACTGTTTCCAAGTGAGGTGATGGGCCTCCTTGCTGATTCACCTCAAATCGCGAAATCGAAGGCTCCGGCAGTATCCAGTCAGTTGTTTGCAAAACCGCTGACTGTGATTGATGCCTGCGCTGGGGCCGGGGGTAAGACGCTTGCGCTTGCAGATCTTTTGGAAGGAAAAGGGCGCCTTTATGGGTATGATCTTTTTGAGAAAAAGATTCAAAATTTAAAGAAGCGAATGGAGCGAGCCCAAGAGCGAAATGTTCAGGGTAAGACTTTGCCTCGCGAATCTGCGGATGAATTGAAGCGCTTTCATAGAACTGCTGACGTGGTGCTCGTAGATGCGCCTTGTAGTGGTTTGGGTGTGTTAAGGAGAAATCCAGACACAAAGTGGAATCGTAAGCCCATGGAGTTAAAAAAGCGCGAAAACGAGAGACCTATTGCGGAGATTCAGCTTGAGGTTTTAAAGAAATATTCCCTTTTAGCGAAGGATACGGGGCGAGTGGTATTTGGGGTTTGCACTCTAACAAAAGATGAATCGGTGGATATCGTGGATCAATTTTTGAAGGAAGATCCAAGCTTTGAAGTTGAAGCTCAAGGTTTTGTGGGGCCATTTGATACCGATGGCTTCTATATGTGCTCGCTCCGTAAGAAGACTTTGTAAGGGCTTTTAGGGCTGGATGGTAAAAGACCTGAATTCGCCCAACTGAGATCCCGAGTTCACACGCCACTGATACAAGCCGGGTTTTTTGATGCGTACTTTGTATTCATAGATTCCATCTTTTGATTTTTGGAAGGTGTTCGCCTGAGTGAGTTTGCCTAATTGATAGATTTCAAGGGTAGAGATGGCTTCTTTCGGAAATACCTCAAAACGAAAATAGACTGGGTAGTCTTTTCTTTGGTTTGAAGGCTTACGGAAGATCTGTTGGCTTTTCGGTGCCATGAGGAAAACCCTAAATCTTTCAGTGAGGGATTTGTCGTTCGTGGCGCTCTTGGGAGTGGTGTTGGCTGCCTGAGGTTCAGGATGCTCTGTTTTAATATCAACTGGAACCGTCAACATGTCCTTTAAGCTTGGCTCTGGGATGTGAAGCTCATTCCGAGTTTGTTTGGGAACTAAGACGGGTGCCACTGGGATTGCGGGCTCATAGGTACCCTGAAACGGATCGGCCGTGGGGGATACTTCAGATCGAAAAAATGATCGATCGTTGATTAAAGAGTAGGCGGAGAGTCCGAGCAGGATCATGCCGAGGCTTAAAAAGAGGGTTTCTACTTTCCGAAATGGAAATCTCATGATGACCTCATCAGGCAAAAAGTGATGTCATCTTCTGGTGGATGTCCTTGGTGAACCCCAAAGAGTAAATACTCAATGCTTGTTTTCATCTGATCCAGAGTTGCCCCAGAATGAACGAGCTCAGTCATTTTTTCTTTTACCTGGTCTTTATCAAGGCTGGTCGAGCCTCCGGCGTGATTGGAAAACAAGCCATCTGAGAACAAAAAGAGAATATCTTCTGATTCGAGGGTAGTTGAGATTTCTTCTCCTGGAGTCAGCACCTGCGATTCTCCAAGGCGCGGTCCTTTGCTATAGAGAGTGATCGACTGGAGGCCCTCGGGACCCTTACGGAAGATCCATGCTGGAGGGTGCCCCGCATTTGAGTAGGATAGTTTTCGCGATTTCAAATCGAGAATTGAAACAAAGAGAGTCATTTGGAGTTCGCCACCTCCCATATCCATGACAGCTTGGTTTGCGAATTCAAGGATCTCTTGGGTGGTTGGAATTTGATCCGGTGATTGTTGATAGCGGTATTTGAGGGCGGAAAAACAACCCCTGATGCCAGCCGTAATAAAGGCGCTCGGGAGCCCATGTCCCGTAACATCTCCAACATAGAGAACCAGATGATCTCTTGTTTCGATGAAGCCCCAATAATCACCGCCGGTTTCAGTTGCGGATTGATAGTGACTTTGCAGTTCAAATCTTACAGCTTTGACTTCAGAGGGAGGGAGGAGTCTTGCTTGTACTTCGGCTGCAATATTGACCTCTTCTTCGATTCGACTCTTTTGAGCCTCACCGGCAAGGAGCATTTGGACCCGCTCAGACATGATCTGGAACGCTTCAGTGAGCGCACCAATTTCCCCGCTTTGACCCGACTTTAAATTGAAATCAAATTTTCCATCCGCAATTTTTCTTACGGCTAGGGTAAGAGCGCGAATGGGTTGAATCATAATGTGGGTGAAGAGTACCGCTAGGATCAAACTCAAGCCATAAACGATCATTCCACCTTTGAGAAAGTACTCGAGTGCCTGAAAAATCTCAGTATCTATGAGATCCTTCGGGACCGCACCCAGAACTAGGTAGCGGTCGAGGACCTTCCGATAAGTACCCATAAATTTTTTATGGTTTTCGGGGTTAGTGAAATCGGTGCTTCCACGCTTCAATGCGCTTTTTTGAGCTAATGAAAAAAGGACATGATCTCTTGAAACCTTCTGTTGTGATCGCTTAGGATCGCGAGAATCCCAATAGACCACACCCTCCGAGTCGACGACTTGGTAACTCATCTTTGGGTTCAATTCAAGACGGCTAATCTCAAAGTTTGGGCTTCGATCATGTTCAATCGTCACTTCCTTCGCGATCAGGTCTGACTGAGAAAAGAGAATTTGCTGAAACTGCTGTGTTCTCTCATTTTCAAGATAAAGCGTAATCGCAAAAGCTCCAATGAAGAGAGTCAGCGTCTCGATCGCAACAATGATCCAGACGAACTTGGTCCCAATCGAAAGTCCTTTGATGAGCGGATCCGAATGGTCTTTCAATTACGCAGCCTTTTTAATTCCCCGGTAGCTTGAAGCCTCAATGTGATGGCGGCGAAGGAGGCGAAGGAAGTTGCTGCGATCCACTGCTGCTTCTTTTGCAGCTGCAGTCACATTACCTTGATGGCGCTCAAGTACGCTCGAAAGGTATTCCTTTTCAAATGCTTCTGACCATTTCTTTTTTAAAACGGTATAGCTCGAAGTCATTTCAGAATCATTCCAAGCATCAGGGCTGACGGTGTGCTTTTCTGCCTTTTCAACTCTGACTTCAAGTTCATGAACAAACTCTTCATTTTTCATTTCGAGTTTATACTCATTGACGGTTCTTTTGAGTGAATGAGTCATTTCTTCGAGATCAAACGGTTTTTCAAGATAATCGGAAGCGCCGATTCGAAGAGCCTGGATGGCGGTCGATTTTTCACCGTGTCCAGTCATTACAATTACTTTAGAGTGCTTGTAGTTGTTTTTGATTTCTTGGGTGAATTGCAGGCCGTCTTTTCCTGGCATCCTCACATCAGTCACGATGACTGAGATGTCAGAGTGAGAGGCGAGGAAAGCGGCACCTTCCTCAGCGCTTCCCGCTGTTTTCACGTAAAAACCTTCCCGTTCAAAGCGGGTTTTTAGGAGTTTACGGATGGAGTCCTCATCGTCTACTACGAGAATCGTTGGTTCGTTGTTCATGCTATTTCTCCTTTTTGATTGGTTTCGTTTGTATTGAAGATCAGAGTGAATTCGGTACCGACATTGACTTCACTCTTCACTGAAATTTGAACTCCCAGTTTTTTTAGAATTCCATAGGTAATGCTGAGTCCAAGGCCAGTGCCTTGCCCTACGGATTTCGTAGTAAAAAAGGGATCAAAAATTTTCTCTTGGACTTCTTGGCTCATACCGCAACCATTGTCTTTTATGGTTACAGTAATGGTCTCGCCGTTGTGCGTGGCACTGATGACGATTCTTGCTTCGCCGGGGGGGTTGCTAGCGGTCGCATCTTTTGCGTTACTCAACAGATTGACAAAAACTTGCTCTAATTGAATGGGATTAGCTTGAATCAGTGGTAATTCGCTTGGGCAATTCATTTCTAACTCGACACCACTTTGAAGGAGGGTGTGCCTCATGATTCGGCCTGCTTCTGTAATCGCGTTCTGAACAGAGGTGTCGGTAACTTGATCGCCTGCTTCTCGCGCGAAGGAACGTAAGGATTTAATGATTTCTGCCATCTTTTGAGATGCATGAATCACGTCATCTAAAAATTCACTTCCGGTTGGAGAGAGTTTCTCCATGTATTTTAATTCCTGGCTAAATCCCATGATGGCTTGAAGGGGCTGATTTAACTCATGTGCGATGCCCGAGGAGAGTTCCCCGAGAGATGCAAGTTTTGCAGATTGAATGAGTGCTGCCTGCGTTTGGTTCAGCTTTTGATAGGCACCTTGAAGTTCGATGTGGTTTTGGATCAATTGTTTTTGAAGTTCGATCTTGTCAGTAACCGCTTCAAACAAGATGAGGTAGGTGTCTGGATTACTTTCAGCGAGGCGGCTGACCTTGAGCTCCACAGGTATTTTATTTCCCATAGAGTTTTCGATCACAAAGCCCTCTTGCCGTCCGATCACTGACAAGGCAGACAAGTGGACGGGGCGATCTTGAATCAGACCCATTGGTTTTTTAAATTTGAATGAATTGAGGGTGTCTTTGCCGAATTCTTTTTCAAAAGCAGGGTTTGCCCATAGCTCTCCCGTTGATTTCTGGAAAATGGCAAGGGGGTTTGGAAGGATTTCGAATCCTTGAGGAATGGAAAGGGTATCAATGACGGGTTTTAACTTTTTAATGGCCACTTAAAATAGCCCCCGCTTTTTCGAATTCTTTATTGAAATGGGTCTCAATGAGCTTTGATGCCTCATTTGTGATTTGAAGTCGTTTTTCTATGGATTCTAGTTTAGGGCTGAGATCCGAGTCGTAATTCCCTGATGCTCCAAAGTGATGAACATGAACCCACAGGTTTGCCCATTCGATCAGCATGACGTCTGGGGTTTTGGCCCCATCGTGATGAAATTGAATGGCGGAAAGAATCACGGGAGGCAGCTTCCAATGGCGAGCCAATTGAAGACCCAGCTCAATGTGGTTTGAAAATCCGAGGGCCGCTTCAGCCTGGATAAAGGATAAATTCTGTTCCTTAGCATGACGGACGATCTTAGAAAGTTGGTCCGGAGCGAGCTCGAGAAGAATCAACTTGCCGACATCATGGAGTAGGCCCCCAATGAAAGCGTCGGCCGGGTTTGAAATTTTGAGTGTTCGCGCAGCGATTTCAGCCAGTTGTCCCACAGCAAAGGAATGAATCCAAAATTGGTTGAGTGGAAACTCGCGGCTTCCCTGGGTTTTGAAAGATCCAAACACAGAGGAGGTGAGTACCACTTGTGCAATGGTCGTAAACCCTAGGTATTGAAGCGCTTTAGAGACTTCACTGACGCCACCGGGGATGGAGTAGTAAGAGGAATTCGCGAGGCGAAGGATTTTAGAAGAAAGCCCAATGTCTGATTTGATGAGATCAGAAACCTCTTGAAGCGTCGAAGTCGGAGACTGCATACGCTCGGTCACCCGCATCGCTACTTGCGGGAGTACCGGAAGGTTTTGAATTTGTTCAATCCAAGAGTGTGTACTCATCTTCCTATGTATCGGCTGACACAGGTCAAAACTTGATGCAGCCAATGGAAAGATTCCCGTTGGAGCCTAAGTTTTAGCGCTTTGCGGCAATTTGATTTGTGGTTTCGGGCGATCAATAAGTTGACGACCCTGGTCCTTTCCTGAAGACTTGGAGCATGACACCACAAAAATGGGCTCGAGTTCTGCCGGTTCTGGCATTGATCCTCGTCCAATTTATCTATGGTTTTAATTATGCAGCCGCGAAGGTGATCCTCGGGGTCTATCCCCCTATTCTTTGGGGGGCGGTTCGCCTCATGATCGCGGCGGTGCTGATGTTCATTCTTGCTCGAATTTTATTGCCGTCAGAAAAACGACAGGTGAGTCGAGAGTTTTTCCTCCGCACTTTTTTCTATGGTTTGATTGGTTTGGCTTTGAACCAGGCGTTTTTCTTAAAAGGCCTCAGTTACAGCACGACCACCAATTCTGCGATTTTGAATTCCATGATTCCCTTGTTCACGCTTTTTTTTGCAATTCTCATGGGCACAGAAAAGTTGAGTTTGCTCAGGGGCTTGAGTTTTTTTCTGGCCGTTTCAGGGGCGCTCGTCATTCGTGATCTTAAAGATTTTCAGATCACGAGCAACACCTTTAAAGGGGATTTATTCACGCTCCTCAATTGTGCGTGTCTTGCTTTGTTCTTTACCTTAAGTCAGAAATTCCTAAAAAGAACTTCTCCTTTATGGGCAACCGCTTGGATGTTCTTATTTGGTTCTTTGGTTCTATTTGGGCTGTCATTTCCAGATTGGGGGCAGATCGTTCCGGCCCATTTCAGTTTCAATTTTGGGGTGGCGGCGGCGTATAATATTCTCTTTGCCACCATGCTCGCGTACTTTTTGAATTCCTGGACGCTCACAAAAGTAAGGCCTTCATTGGTGGCCGTATTTATTTACTTTCAGCCTGTGATTGCAGTTTGTAGTGCATGGTTCTTGTTGGGGGAGCACCCGAGTCCACGCGTATTTATAGCGATGTTTTTGATTTTTTTGGGCGTGGGGCTTGGGATTCGGAGGAGAGTGTGACGGTAAGGTACGCTGGATTTTGGATTCGGGCCCTGGCGCATTTGATTGATTTCGCAATTTGGAACTTAATTGAACTTGCGATTGAATATGGCATCGCAACGCCACTGCATTTAGCGACGGTGGCCCAACAGATTCTTGGGGTCGTCGTTTCTCTTGGAGTTCTTTACGCCTATTATGTGGAGTTGCCTCAGCGACGGGGGACCACTCTGGGTAAGGAGATCTTTGGAATTTATGTGGTGGATGGAAAGTCAGGAAAAAACTTCACCCGCAAGCAAGCGCTCGGAAGAATGTTTGCATATCTCTTGTCATATCTCATTGTAGGCTGTGGTTTTTTGATGGCCGCGTTTCATCCCCAAAAACTGGGATTGCATGATTTGCTCGCAGGCACAGTGAGTATCCGAAGAAAGAAGTCCGAAACTATTCCAGTTTCAGATCCCAAAGCTCACGAGAAAACAGACGAAGCTCATTGAGTCTTTTCCAGACATCTGCCTGATAGCCTTCTGGCGTATCAAAGCACTCTTGTTCGAGTTTCCAGAGGTCATGATGGAGTTGGTTCACGGCGATTTGAATGCCCTGGGTTTTAGCGACTTCAAGATATTTCTCTTTTGTGAACTCAGTTTCATTCATAGGTATTTTTAAGACTAAAGGCTCATGTTAGACTTGTAAATAAGTGGCTCTGAAATTTGGATCTCTTTTTCTCGTTTTCATTTCCCAGCTTTGCCAGGCAGCCCCCATTTATTTGCCTGAGGACGAATTTACGCTCCCGCCCCTTTTTAGCCAGATCGCCAGCCAATCCGGATCCCCGGGTGATGGAATGAATGTGATCAGTTCAAAAAACCAAAGACGGCACGCCGTAAAGGGGGAGTGGTTTGACTACGGAGACTCCATGTCACTCCCTGAATCGCTTGCCTTTGAGGTGATTCACCGCGAAAATGTGAAATGGATTGGTGGGGGAGTCTTTCAGGGACAGGTCGCTCCATCTCCTTGGTCCAGACAGGACCCGGCGTATGAGGTGAGTTTGAAGCGGGGCTGGATGAAGGTTTGGATTAAACCCGAGCCTGGAAAGCCAATCATCAGGATTACGACCCCCGATGAGGTTTTTATCGCCAAAGAGGCCGAGTTTTGGCTCAGTGTGCATACCGGAAAGACTGAACTCTACGTGGCCAAAGGGGAGGTGAAGCCCAAGTCTTCAGAGGTTCCCTATGGGCCCAGAACCTACCTGGTCAGGCAAACTTCGGGGGCCAAAGCCGGGTCGCGGGAATGGGATCCAGATGCGATTGAAGTGCAAATTGCAGGGTCTTTCCCTGCCCTGGGCCAGCTGATGACGAAGGCTCAGAAAGACTGGGATTCGGGGAAGTCGGCACTCATTTACGCCACCTACCGAAAGCGCGGCTGGAGACAGGCGCATCGATTTAAAGGGGCCTCCGCAAAATGATCTAAAATGAACTTGCGAAGTTCATCTGTTTTTGATTAATCTAAGCACTCATAAAAATGTCGAGCCGTAGCGCAGCTGGTAGCGCACTTGGTTTGGGACCAAGGGGTCGCGAGTTCGAATCCCGCCGGCTCGACCATTTTTATCTTTTCACAAAACTCTCAATCTCCACTCAAACCTCAGTTTCTTCTTTCAGAATTCTTTGCTCGTTAAAAAAAAGCGGGTTAGCCTCGAATTCCTATGAAAAAGGTATTATTGATCGGTTGTGGGATGCAGGCCTACGGGGCTGCTTTAGACTTAATTAAATTCGGAAACCCAGGCGAGTTGATCCTCGCAGATGCATTTCCAGAAATGATCACGAAGCTCACGGCCTTTCTTCAGAAACATGCATCACCCCAAAAGATTACGGCATTAAAATTAGATGCGGCAGACATTGATGCTACGGCAAAGGCAGCCCAGGGCTGCGACCTGATCCTGAATACCGCCCCTTATCAATATGCCGTCGACATCACGAAGGCTGCGATCCAGGCGAAAGTTCCCATGGTCGATCTCGGTGGCGACACTGATATGGTCTTAAAGCAGCTTGCCTTGTCGGATGAAGCGAAGGCGGCTGGGATTACCATCATTCCTGACTGTGGAATGGGTCCCGGAATGACCAACATTACAGTAGGCCATGCGATGGAGATCTTGGATTCAGCTGAAACCATCATTACTCGAGATGGCGGGATTCCCCTGAACCCCACACCGCCGCTCTTTTATCATCTCGTGTTTGCAATCGAGACGCTGACCAATGAATACACGGGCATGACCACTCAGATGAGAGATGGGAAAATGATTGAGATTGCGCCGATGATGGAGATCGAACAGTGTGACCTTCCTGTGGTTGGAAAAGTTGAAGCGACCCATGGAATGGGAATGCTCTCCACCCTGCCTTGGACCTATGAAGGTCGAGTGAAGAACCTTGAAAACAAGTTTGTTCGATATCCAGGACACCTCACGTTTTTGAAAACGCTTCGAGACGTTGGATTTTTCTCTCGTGAAGAAATTAAAACCGAAAAGGGGATGTTTCAACCGCGCGCAATGACGAAAGCCGTGATGGAAAAATTCCTGATGCCAAAAGGCGGCGAGAAAGACGTGTCCTTCATCCAAACGATTTCAGAGGGAACGAAGGACGGAAAGAAAGTTCAGATTGAACACTGGATCTGTGATTATTCAGATGCCCTTACGGGGCTGACGTCCATGCAGCGTACAACGGGGTTTACAGCATCGATTGTTGGGCAAATGATTGTTTCAGGTCGTTTGACTCAAAAAGGTGTGCTTCCACCTGAACTCGGAGTGCCGAAGATGCCATTTTTTGATGACATTCAAAAGAGAGGCTTCGAATTCAAGTGGTCACAAAAAGAAGTTTAGAGCGTGTTGATTAAAACGCGCGACGAGGCTTGAAAGTAGTTTTTTTGCGTTCCGCATTTTTTGAGGAAGCAAGAAAACCGCCTGGCTTACCAACGAGCGTTTCTGGTTTTGAAACTCTCATCGGTTGAGCAGCCTTCGAGGGACCTGCGCGATTCACGATTGCACCTTGAGGCTTTAAGCTCATATCAGCGCCTGGATTGGCTTTCTTAGAAAGTAATTTTTGGATTTCTTTCCAGAGTCCGCGCTCTTCTGGAGCGACTAAAGAGAGCGCTTCGCCTTCACGGCCTGCGCGAGCAGTCCGTCCGATACGATGGATATAATCCTCAGCCACTTGTGGAAGATCGTAGTTAATCACGTGTGCGACGTGATCAATGTCGATTCCTCGAGCGGCGATGTCGGTCGCCACAAGAATTCGAACCGTTTCACTTCTGAAATCATCCAAAGCACGGGTCCTTTGTCCTTGGGAACGTCCGCCGTGGATACGGGCAACAGGAACTGCGTATTTCTCAAGGTAGCGAGCTAAACGATCCGTACGAGCTTGGGTTCTTGCGAAAATCAAAATGGATCCCTGGCGGGCATTGATTTCTTCCAAGATCGCGTTGTTTTTCTCGTCGCCTTTTAATTCTTTCGTTTTCTGTGTGATTTTTGGAGCCGCAGTTGAAACTGCGCCAATCTTAACTTGAACAGGATTTTCAAGAATGTTGCTCGTGATTTCCATGATGTTCGGTGGAAGGGTCGCCGAGAAAAGGAGGGTTTGATATTCATGTGGAAGGTGCTTAAAGATCTGACGGAGTTGGGGAGCAAAACCCATATCGAGCATGCGATCCGCTTCATCCAGAGTCAGAATTGAGAGTTTAGCCAAGGACACGGTTCTACGGTCCATATGGTCGAGAAGTCGACCGGGAGTCGCCACTACGATCTTGTATCCGCGAGCAAGCGCTCGAAGTTGGGGTTGCATAGACATTCCGCCGATCAAGCTCACGGTGCGAATGAGGGGAAGATGAAGCGTCAGCTGACGAATCACTTCAGAGACCTGAACGGCAAGTTCTCGAGTTGGAACGAGAATGAGCGCCATGGAGTCTTTTTTCTCAACGAGTTTAGAGATCATGGGGATAGCAAATGCAGCCGTTTTTCCGGTTCCGGTTTGCGCACAAGCAAGAACGTCTCGACCGAGGAGTGCAGCGGGAATCGCTTCAGCTTGGATCGGAGTGGGGGTTTCAAAAGACATGGCTTTTAATGCTTTTTCAATTTGTGGGGCAAGCGAAAGTTCGCTGAAGTTTTTCAATGGATTCTCCAATTTGGATAACTGCGAATTTGATTGAAAAGCAAAAAGGCAGAAGGTTAGTGCCCGCATCCTAGCATAAATATACTAAATAATGAAAATATAAATACCAGGGGCGACCCCGCGAGGAATCCCAAGTATTCCAAGTACTTGCCTAAGCTAGGGGCGGTGAATTAACGTTCGTCTTCCTTCACTCCGCACTCCAGCATCTCCGCGCCATAGTAGGGATTTTGGATGTCGCCTTTCTTTTGAAGCCAAGAAGCTTTCTTCATCGGGCAATAAGCGAGTTCGGCTCCGTCCTGTGGATGCTTCTTAAACCAAGGAACCAGTTTCGCATTGAGCTTTTCAAACAGATCGCGTGCCTTTGCTAGGTCAGGTGCATTTTTGAGTGGGCTTGCAAGGCTCGCGGCCTCGTCCAGATGCTCGGCTTTCAAGGCCTTAGCTAAGAGGACCGCCTGTTCAGAGATTCCTTTAAAGGTATCTTTTGCCATGAGCGTTTGGATTTCAAGGTAAGGCTTAACAAACGATGCAGGGCCTTTTGCAAAAGTGGTGAGTGGAGCAAAGAGGAGTGCAATCAAAGCAATGGTTTTCATGGGCTCAAAATTAACTGGTTTTTGAAAATAACTCAAGCAAGACAAGCCTCAATACGTGCCGCCTCATGTTCGTGAGGTTCATTATTTCTTATAAAATTGAATGATGCCGTTTAAGTCGTGCTCGACTTCAGCAACGCTCATGGCTTTCACTTCGGATTCAGATCCGCGACACTCAACTCGGACCTGGTGGGGGCTGTGATTCCAATTATCAAAAACAAGTTCCACTTTACCGTGTTTGACGCGATATTCGCGAAATGCAAACTTAGACCCTTTGATGTATTGGCTTTCAAGGGCTTCGTTAGCTTGGGAGACAAGTTTACAGCGATGACCCACCATGAGTGGAGCATTGGTTTCTTCTGCATAAGCCTTGAGATTGGCGCCCAAGAGGAGTTGAATCCCCATCGTTCCTGGAAGTCCTGAACCAAACACTCCATTAAAAAGAGAACCCTTTAGTTCTTGAAGTGAAAAAGAGTCACGAGGCTCCTGCACGATTTTTTTTGCTGAGGCCGCGAGTGAGGCTGGAATGCGAACATGAAAGAGGTGGTTCGAAGAGGCTTCGAACTCAGATACCGACCACGATTGAATATTGGGGTGTGCGCAACTGAGCTCATACCGTTGAGCCGCGTGATTGGCAGGATGAAGCAATATTTGAAGCGATTCAGACTGAAACGAAATCAGGTTCATGAAGAAGGCATTGCCGGCGGGCACGGATCCACCCTGAGTTTGATTGAGCGCCGAGGAGAGATAATTGGATCCAGCACTTTGAGCAAGGGAAGTATTTCGAATATAACAATGCGGTCCTAAATGGGCTTCGCCTCGCGCATTGAGCGGGATTTTGTTTTTAAAGGTGAGGGATGGGGTGTCGACTTGGGGCGCGCGCGCAGAACTTAAGGAGCGGCCTAATTTAGCCGGTGAGTTTTGAAATAGGAGGGTGAGCGGAATTTCAGATGAGGCCAAGTGGTTTGCCTGTGCTGCACTGAAGAGGTTGAATGAAAGAAGACTCATTACAACGAAAGCCGTTAAATTCTTCTGCTGTCCCATACTCCCTATAGAGCAGGGAGTATGCCAGCCATACGCGTTTTATCCGGATCTCAAATCCAAATTCGCAATGGAGTGTTCGGGGTGAGGCAAGCTGTCCAAGTTTTCGACGTTTAGAACGAACGCTTTCGTTTGGAAGAGGGGAGAATGTTTAGCATTTCCCGATACTTCGCAACCGTTCTCCTTGCGATGTCCACATTCTCTTTTGAGAGCATGTCTACGACTTGCTGGTCAGAGAGGGGCTTCTTCGGATCTTCTCGAGTGATCAACTGCTTGATGCGCTCTTTTACCGCGGAGCTCGCCAAAGCATCTCCTCCATCACTGGAGTTAATGCTCGAATTAAAAAAGTACTTCAGCTCGAAGGTCCCGACAGGGGTATGCACGTATTTATTGGTCGTCACGCGCGAAATCGTCGACTCATGCATTCCGACATCAGCTGCAATGTCTTTCAGAACCATGGGCTTTAAGAATTGGCTGCCCTTTTCAAAAAACTCACGCTGACGCGCGAGAATCGCTTCCGTCACTTTATAAATCGTCTTTTGTCGATTTTGAATCGAACGGATGAGCCACATGGCAGCGCGGAGCTTGTCTTGGACGTATTCCTTGGCTTTCCCGCCGGCCGGATTGCCCGAGATTTTACCCTCAGCCGCTTCTTTTTGCACAATGGTCTTATAATAATTGGAAACGCGAAGGCGAGGGATCCCATCATCATTCATGTGGATGACGTACTGATTGCCGACTTTGTTAATGTAAATATCGGGTTGAATGTATTGGGTGTCAGGTTCTGTGAATAGACTTCCCGGTCTCGGTTCAAATTCATGAATCACTTTTTGAGCTTCTACGATTTGCTCGATCGGTAGATTGAGCGTTTTCGCAATCGCTGGAATATTATGTTTTTCGAGCTCAACCATGTGATTTTCAATCATAGTTTCCACAAGCGGTTGTCGCGGAAGGAGAAGGCGAGCCTGAATCATGAGGCACTCTTTTAAGTTTCGTGCGCCAATTCCAATCGGATCAAAATTCTGAATCATCTTCAGAATCTCCTCGGCGTCTTCGAGCTCGATTCCGGCTTGGATTGAAATTTGAGGGAGGTCCCCTTCAAAGTAACCATCATCATTCAAGGCAGAAATAATCAGTTGAGCCACTCGTTGCTCATTATCCATGAGGTTCAGCATGGAGAGCTGCCATTGAAGGTGTTCTTCAAGAGAAGTGGTTTTCGTTAAAGTATTTTCATAGGTCGGCGTTTCATCCGAGGTTTCCTTCATCGAAGGTGCCGTACTGGAGTTCTCGTTAAAGTCCTCTAAATAGGCATCCCAATTGACTTCGTCCTTACCGGAGAGCATTTGATCCTCAGGTTTGGGCTCTTGGACTTGGGAAGCCTCGTCGTTTTGCTGTTGGATCTCTGGGTCGAAGCTTTCATCTCCGGCCGCAGTTTCGAGATTATCCTGAGGCGCTTCATTTTCATTAATCTCTTCCAAGACCGGATTTTCAGTCAGTTCTTGATTGATGAGTTCCGCCAGCTCCATATGATTCAACTGAAGCAATTTGATTGCTTGCTGCAGTTGAGGAGTCATCACTAAGTTTTGCCCAAGTCGGAGGCCCTGCTTTAACTGAATGCCCATGTTTCTATTTTAACGGGTTCGGCCTGATAATTGCAGAAAAAAATGAAAAATATTTAATTACACTAATTTAGTTTAAAACTTGAAGTTTTCGCCGAGGTATTTCTCACGCGCTGCCTTCGAATTGGCGATCTGCGCTGGCGTCCCCTGCTCAAAAATGACGCCCTCAGAGAGAATGCAGCCCCAGTCACAAATCGAAAGAGTTTCGCGGACATTGTGGTCAGTGATCAGGACCCCAATGTTGCGGGCCTTCAAACTCAAGATCATCTTTTGGATGTCTGCGACTGCTAAAGGGTCTACTCCCGCAAATGGCTCATCGAGTAAGATAAAGGAAGGATTCAGTGCCAAGGCGCGTGCAACTTCAACCCGGCGACGCTCTCCCCCGGAGAGGGTGTAGGCTTGCTGCTTTGAAACATGGTTCAGCGCGAACTCATCGAGGAGAGTTTGAAGATTCTTTTTTCTCTCAGCGTGAGAGAGGGGGAGGGACTCCAGAGTCGACATGATGTTTTCTTCGACTGTGAGTTTTCGAAATACGGAGGGTTCCTGAGGAAGATAAGCGAGTCCATTCTTAGCGCGCTCGTGCATCGGCAAGTGGGTAATGTCTTGGTCCCCCAGGTAGACTTCTCCTTCATCGGGAAGAACGAGGCCCGTGATCATATAAAAAGTAGTGGTCTTTCCGGCGCCATTCAGTCCGAGCAAACCTACGACTTGTCCAGATTGAACTTCAAGGCTCACTCCTTTTACGACTTGTCGGTCTTTGTAGGCTTTGATGAGCCCTCGGGCACGAAGCTTCTTCGAAGGAAGTTTGGCGTTCTGGTTCTGCGGGGAATCAATTGTTGTAGATGGCATTACTTTGTTTCACCTCAACGGTATCGGAGTCACGATGGAAAATGATGGTGTCTCCGGTGATGGTATCATTGTCCTGATAAAGCTGCGGAAAATCTGAAAGGATGATTTGATTTTTTTCGACCGCATAAATGCCCATGCCGCCTGTTCCCACGGAGGGTCTTGCTTGATCATGAGTGTCTTTAAACCAAACGTCAGTGCGAGCGGTGATAGTTTCGAGCTCCCTTTGGTTAGAGATATCGAGTTCGAGTATGCGTGATTTCAGGTCTAAATCCGGCTCATGCACTTCCACGAATTGTTTTTGAATAGGCTGATTGTCGCGCATCCCAAAGCGGAGCTGTCCGAGGGCGTCGGAATATTCTGCGAAATCGGATCGAATTTCAGCACCCTTTTCACCTCTAAGATTGACTCGGACTTCACTGAGGAGTTTCAAGGCTTTTGGTTCTTGGTCGATGTATTCTAGACCGCGGGCCGTAAATTGAAGAGTCGTCTTGCCCTGGTGTTGGATCCCGCGAAGGGCTTCGTTTCGGGGAACCAGGATTCGAGTCATGGGTTTTGAATAAAAGATCACTTGCTCAGTAAAAAGGTCGGCGCCCCCAGGAAGGTGAATTTGAACGGTTCCTAGGAATACAATCTCTCCCTTTTTAAAATCATGAATGGCTTCCTGAGATTCGATTCGAGTGCCGTCCTTCAATTCAACGATCACTTCTCGGAGGTGGGAGAGCTCCTCTTTTTGGTAGGTGCTTGATTTACGGGCTGTGAGCTTAAATCCCGGTGCGTTTCCAGTTGCAGACAATAAAGTGAGGTCTCTCAGTGAATAAGAAGGCGCAACATCGTGAGGAAGCGGGGTTTTGGAGAGGCTTGAGGGTTCATTCTTCAGGAGACTGAGAAGATCCTTCGGGTTAATGACCCGCATTCCACTGAAATCATCCTCGAGTGAGGAGGGCGAAAGCAGCACGAAGTGCCCCACAAAGAAGATGAGGAGACCGAGAAGCAAGAAGGACTGCAAAGGCGATTGTTTAGACCAGCGAAGAGGGGTAGTCACCAGGAATATTATTGCATCTTTTTCCCCAGACGTGTATCCCTGAGGCTTAGTCCATACCGGAAGGGGGTGAAATTATGCCAGGAATCGTCATTCGTGATGGAGATTCATTCGAAGCAGCGCTAAAACGTTTCAAGAAACAAGTTGAAAAAGCAGGTGTTCTTGCTGAAGTACGCAAGCGTGAAGCTTTCGAAAAACCCTCTGTAAAACGCAAGAAAAAAGATATCGCTGCGCGCAAGAACCGTGGTAAACGCGGATTCAGTAGCCGCCCAGCTAAGAAAAGCTACTAATCGCTTTTCGTGTCAAAATTTTGATGAAGGCCCCTTTGTCTCTGGCTTAGGGGCCTTTTTCTTTGCTAAGGTGTCTACTATGCCAAGCCTAAAAGAAACCAACCAAGACAATATGAAAACCGCGATGAAGTCTGGCGACAAGAGTACGCTCCAGTTCACACGCAATCTCCACGCAGCGATTCGTAAGAAAGAAATCGATGATCGAAAAGATCTCGATGATGCTGAAGTGCTAAAGCTGATCGGAACCATGTTGAAGCAACGTGAAGAATCCATCACTCAGTTCAAAGCAGGTGGACGAGAAGATTTGGTTGCAGCAGAAGAGGCTGAAGCAAAATACTTGCGCCAATTCATGCCAGCCCAACTTTCAGCAGAAGAATTAAAGCCGATTGTTTTAGCTGCCGTTGCAGAATCCCAAGCAAAAGACATGAAGGATCTTGGAAAAGTCATGAAGATTCTTCTTCCGCAGGTCCAAGGTAAAGCGGATGGAAAACTCGTGAACCAACTCGTTCGTGAAAGTCTGGGCGGATAATTTCAATTGAAATCGAGAGTGCGTTTTACACCTGAGTGGATTCAAACCTTAAAGGGTTCGATTTCACTGGTCGATATTGTGGGCGAAAACGTCGAGCTCCGGAAGACGGGCAATCGCTTCATGGGGCGTTGTCCCTTTCATGGCGATCGTTCTCCGTCGTTCTCTGTAAACAAGGATTTCTATTATTGCTTTGGGTGTAAGGAGACCGGTGACGCCATCAAGTTCATAATGCAGCTTCATGGTCTCAGTTTTGAAGAGGCCTGTGAGGATCTGGCAGAGAAGGCAAAGGTCGCCATTCCAGAGCAGGATTCACTTTCAAGCGAGGAAGAGCGCGCGCTCTACATTCGCAGACAAAATCTCCAAAAAGGTTCGCGCCTCAATTATTTCTCTTCACTTCAGTTTTATCATCAAAACCTATTGAAGGGGACCGCGTCCCCACTGTTCTTGGAGGCTCGCGAGTACCTTAAAAAGCGGGGAATTACTTCAGAGACGATTCAAAAATTTCAAGTCGGGGTGGCTGGATCCCAACACGACGGTCTCGTTCAATTTTTAGCAAACGCAAAAGCACCGATGGATCTTGCACGTGATTTTGGACTGATCCGCGCTTCTCAGAAAACGAGCGGGGATTATGATTTCTTCCGAGAGCGAGTCTTGTTTCCACTGATTGATTTGCGGGGTCGCGTGTGTGGGTTTGGTGGAAGGATTCTTCCTTCGATCGACGCAAAACCATCCGAATATAAGCTTCCTAAATATCTAAACAGTGCGGAGAGTGACCTGTTTCACAAATCGAACTTTCTCTACGGCCTTTACCAAGCAAAGCTTGCGATTCGTGAAGAAGAAGTGGCGATTGTGGTGGAGGGTTACTTCGATGTGATTTCCCTGCATCAGGCTGGAATTGAGAACGTGGTTGCGCCTTGCGGGACTTCTTTGACCGAGGAGCATTTGAAGATGCTCTCCCGTCTGGCGAAGAAAGTAATCGTGTTCTTTGACCAAGATGAGGCCGGTATTACGGCAACGACGAAATCCATGGAGCTGGGGTTAAAGCATGGAGCGCTCCTGTATGGAATTCGCTTTGACAGTAAGCTTGATCCAGATGAGTTCTTACTCGAGAACCCAGCTGAGCATTTGCCGCTCTTGAAGTCTTGGATTAGCGGGGCCTCCCCCTTGCTCGATACCGCCATTGATCGTTTGTTTCGCGAGAGTGAGAACGATGTTGAGAAGCGCGCCCAAGCAATCAAACAGGCCACGCATTGGCTCACTCTTTACACGGATCCGGTGGGGAGATCGGTTCGCCTCGCAAATCTGGTGAGTAAATGGCAGGTTCCACAAGCGGCCTTGGGAGCACTTGCTCAGCAAGTCAATGTGGGCCCCAGTCACGGGATTCGCCCGAAAGCTCAAAATCCGATTCAGCCGCAGTCCCGTCCCGAGGCGCCCGCAGCATCGCAAATGGTGAGAAGAAAGGGGCCGCTCACTTCTTTTGACCGACAGCTCCTTCATTTTTTCGTAAAATTCAGCGCTTTTGGGTCTCAGTTCATGGAGGCGCGAAAGCAGCTCCCTGAAAAAGATACACTCTGTGACTTCTTTGATGACACCGAGGTTCAAAATTGGGTTCGTTCCGTGAGTGAGGATCCTTCGGGTTTTCAGCGACTCCAGCATGCTCCCGAGAGTTTCTTGAAACTTGCAGTTTCCCAAGAGTTACAGTCGGTTATTATGGAGGGGCTTCTTCAGGAAAGTGTTCCGGGAGAAGGGCCACAGTTGAATGCCCTTCTGAAGCGAGCGGTCTATAAAGCATGGGCACGATTCTCGCATAAGTTGAAGGCAGAGATGGCGAGAGCAGACGCAAGCCAAGATATGGAAAAATTTAAGGAATTATCCCAACAATTCCTTGACCTTCAACGTAAATTAAAGGATTTTGAAGATTCTTATGTCTCAGGAAAAAACGACTAGCACTCCCGGAAAAGTGAATAAAAATCACAAAGATATTAAAAAACTTTTGGACCTTGGTGTCCAACGCGGTTTTCTCTCCTACATTGAAGTGCACGAGTTGCTTCCTGTTGAGATGATCACTTCAGAAGAAGTCGACGAAGTGATGTTGATGCTCGCTGAAAACGAGATCGAGATCACTGACGGTCGTCGTCGCCCTGAAGATGGTGACGAAAAAGAAGAAGATTCACTCTTAGAAGATCTCTCTGTTGAAGGTGCGCCCGCACCTGCTGAAGAAGAACTTCAATCAGACGAATCAGGTGATTTGGTTTCTACTGCGGAGTACGCAAAGGGAACTGATCCTGTAAAACTTTATTTGAAAAAAATGGGTTCCGTTTCCCTTCTGACCCGTGAGGGGGAAGTGGAAATTGCAAAACGAATTGAAGAAGGCGAATTAGAAATTCTTCGCGCCCTTCTTGCTTCTCGTCTCGGAACGATGGCGATTGTAGAACTCGGCGAACGCCTTGAGACTGCAAAAACCAAAGTAAAAGATGTCATCCGTGGAGTTGAAGACGAAGTTTCTCCTGAAGATGAAAAAGAATATTTGGATCGCGTGATTCGTGCGGTTTCTAAAGTGAAGTCGCTTCTCTCTTTCCAAGAGAAAATGGACTCAAAACTCGTAGGCCCTGAAGCGCGTAAGACTCCAGCAAAAGAAAAAGAAACGATTCGCGTTGAAATTAAAAAGCGCGAGCGCCAGGTAGAAAGCGCGTTTGAAAGCATTGCGTTCAACCGTAAGACCATCAATGTGCTTTCAGCTCAAATTAAAGAGTATTGGACTCGGGGGCGTGATCTCAATGAAGAGCGCGGCAAGATCTATCAGTACTTGGGCGTAAAAGACGCAGATGAGTTTGCCCTGAC
>CAIOKW010000227.1 GCA_903858975.1 Oligoflexia bacterium
CATGGGTAATCTTGCCCTCGGCGCAAAAATCAATGGGACTAACCTTAGCAGCACCCTCAATTTGACCATAAATCCTGGCCCTGCTTATCAGCTGAGCTTCATGACCCAACCCTCAGATGGTGTTTCCAGCGTTGCGCTCGGGAATCAACCGAGCATCCAAATTCAGGATAAAGCCGGAAACCCGGTAACCTCAGGAGCAAACGCTAGTGCTACCATCACTCTCACCGGAAACTCCGGAATTACATCCGTCAGCCATAATTCCGTAAGCGCGATTACTGGAATTGCAAGCTTTGTAAATTTTGCGCCGACTTCCGCAGGCACGGGCACCTTGACTGCTTCTGCGAGGGTAAGAAAATCAAAGGGCCTCCCCTCATGAGCTCCGAATCCTAATTCCCCAAAAAATCAGCCCAGCTTACGCTTGGGATTGTCTTATGAATGGTTCCGGCGGGCTGCTGAGGCTTTGCCCATCCATACCGATTTCAGAAATAAGTGCCTTTAAATGTGAGTACGAGTTCTGATTTTTTACTTTTTCAAAGCAAAATAGCTTTGTTTCAAAACCGTGCACTTCTGCATTCTCAAGCGTTGCGCGCCTAAGAACTAGGTGTCCCTCAAAAAGATTCGGCAGTTTCGTTAATAAATCTGAAAGTTTTGAGAAAAAGGTTTCAGAAATTCCACCTTCAAAGTTTTCCTCTAAAACTCCACTTGGAAACGGATCAACCTCAAAGCCCTTTGATAAAGAACCATCAGCATGAGAGATCACACCATCACCTAAATAGTGAGATCCTAGAATTATTTTAGTTAGTGATTGGTTTTTCTTTTTCTTTACTCCTTTTTCGACCTTGATGCCCGAGATAGATATGAGGGGCTGTTAGGAATCTAGCCATCAGTTCTAGATGCCCATTTTTTTGACCGTGTGAGATCACCCGAAGGATGACGAGGGTAAATACCCCCGCCACCCATGAGAGAATCAGTGGAAAACCTAAAATATTAAGTGTGACGTTTGATGCCGCGAGAACGAGAAACGCGGTTACAATCTGGCTCACCTCAAAACCCCAGAGCTTCGAATGATTCATATTGCTAGTCGGGCAGCTCTTCATCGAACTACCCTTTCAATCAGATCCACAATGCTTTGTGCTCCGAATAGAATTACTGAACCAACAACCGAATAAGTGAGGTGTCGTTTCGCATCAGGATTACCTGTGATGAAACTGAATCCCGCGAATGCCAATCACAAAACTTCGAAGATCGGCAGGATCGATCCAAGCAATACTGATTTTAGGCCAAGCAGTGAAGACTCCACCGAGGCGTTTGCCAGCGGAGCTGCGAATAGTGCAGCCAATATAATTAAAGACATCATTTTTGTTTTCATGTTTTTTCCTTTAGTTTTCTGTTGGGTTTAGTTCTTTGACTTCTTTTAGAAGTTCCAAGTTCTGCTCTTCGCTGACTTGATATTCGCCAATCGACCATAGATAAAATAAGTAGCAATCGAGAGGCATTAGGCACCCCCTACTTCATTTTTGCTAAAGTCATTTACTGATTCGTGGAATTGACGGTTTGCTTCGATTCGTTTGCGTGACTGTACTTTTGAGTCGAGGTACTCATGAGCACTCCAGCTACTCAAAGCCACGTCTGTTTCTGGTGAGTAGCTACATTCCCAACAAAACGAATGTCCTCTTAGTTGCTCTAATGCGTATTTTCGGCAGCGGTGGCATAATCCAAATCCCATTGCACTTTCTCCTTATTGTTTCGGTGAAGCATCAGCGCCTCACATAAGGAATAGGTGCAAAGGTGTGCCAGGTTTTGTTTGGTACCCTTGAAAAATAAAGTCGTTATATTATGATGATTTAACTCAAAGTGAGTTTGGTGATATGACGAGATTTCGTCACTTTTGCTGACGAGATGTCGTCAGTGTCTTGAAAGAATGGTGTGCACGAGATTGGTGATGATTGGAATGTCTTTTGAAAATTTTTGCTGAACTATCTGAAAGTGGCGAAAAACTAACCCCCAGAAACGCATAAAAGCGAGTACATGGATTCCATGCACTCGCTTTATGTTTAATTTAAATTTACTGAGTTAGACCAAAAACTAGTGTCTTCCATCAAAGCTTTTTACATGTAATATCAAACGTGTCATAGACAAGCGTCGTCCTATTTATTGTCTGTTCACTTGCACGTATATAAGGTGTCAAGCCTGTCACATGTCCGCCAACAGCGACAACGAAGTCCTTGTCTTCGCCGTCTTTCTTGCCATTTTCAAAGGCACGTAAGTCGAGTGTAACTTCGTTTGGTTGACCATACTCAGTGCCATCGTTCAAAGTAATTGTGGCTTCAATCAGTCTGCCGTTATCAAGAATGACCGTGGATTTTTTCCATCCTTTTCCTGCCATGACGTCACTCACTTTGGTGACATCAACAGTTAAAGTTGCATTATAGATTTTCGAGGTTGGGCCAAATGGATCAGTTTGAGAATGCGTATCATTTTGAATATCGCAAGAGTACTGATCTGCCGCAAAAGCCGAAACCGAGACCAGCCCCAATAAACCGACTATACTTAAAATCTTCTTCATTTTATTTCTCCTTGTGCAATAAAGTAATGATTCCTTCGTGTCCTTCACTCGGGAATTCTTCGTTTTTCATATCCAAAACTGAGAACAAAGCCCTCAATCGCCTCGGACATAATTAATTTGATCGAATAGTACTATGTATTGATCAACTATGTCAATTCATAAATAACAATTATGTAATAAATATATGCAATGACAATCGTTTAACTGCTATAAGCAGCTATTTATGGCTAATAAACGCCAGTTTCATCCTTGAAGTGACGAAAAATGGCCGCCATAATTGACGAGATTTCGTCAGATAATCAAAGGGCACACACCATAATTAATGATTATAATTAGCAATTTATTTGAACCACACCACTTCACTTGCTGGCACCCCCTTGCACATTCCTCATCTGAAAATAAGGGGAAATAAAATGGAAAAAAAGACAGCACTCTATTGCAGAGTTAGTACAGGAAACCAATCAACAGGCTTAGAGGCCCAAGTCCGTGCATTACGCGACTATTGTGTGCGTAACAGCATCTCTGATTATGTGATCTATGAAGATGAAAACCAATCAGGCATTAAGCAATCAAGACCAGCACTCGACCGCATGATGAAAGACGTTCGCGATGGCTTCATTCAAAAGGTGATCGTGTATAGCTTCAGCCGTTACGCCAGATCGGTTACTCACCTACTCCGCGCACTTGAAGAATTTAAGCGCATCAACATCGGTTTTGTATCAATTACTGAATCAATCGACACCAATACACCACTAGGATCAGCAGTGTTTACCATCTTGGGTGCAGTCGCCCAACTAGAGCGCGATTTGATCGCTGAGAGAGTGCGGAACGGCCTTGCAAACGCAAAAGCCAAAGGTGTTCGTCTTGGACGATTAAAAACCCGAGACAGCGATCTAATCCGAAAACTCAGAGCATCGGGAATGACTTATAAAAAAATTTCAATCATTGCAAAATGCTCGTCAGGAGCCGTTTCTGCCGAAATAAAACAAATGAAAGCTGAAGCTGCCGTTAAGGAAGCCAATGCAACACCAGTTCCAACGGTACCAAAAGTTGAGGAGCAAAAAATTGAACTCGATTATGGATACTAGATTTGCATTCCTAGTTTATCGATCCTACTTCTAAGCGTTGTTCTTGGTATCCCAAGAGTTCTGGCTGCGCTACTTAGATTGTTCAGATTACTCTTCATTGCTCGGCTAATAAGTGAAACTTCAAAGCTACGGCAGGCTTTTTCCAAAGTTTCACCCTTCGCAAAACGAACACCATCAACGGAAAAATCTCCGGCGCGCTTGAGAAGATCATCTCGAACCATGCCGGAGGTGATTTTTCCTGAGGAATCTGTCTCAGAGCAAACTGATTGAATGCAGTTTTCTAAATCACGAATATTTCCGTCCCATGTGAATGAAACTAAAAGATCCATTGCCTGAGTTTCAATTTCGTAAGTGCGATTTGTTTTTGCGGTCACCGACTTTAACTGCTGATAAACCAAACGTGGTATACATGCCTTCCGTTCGACAAGAGCCGGAACAGCCAAAATTTTTCCAGA
This sequence comes from Oligoflexia bacterium, assembly GCA_903858975.1. GTDB lineage: Bacteria > Bdellovibrionota > UBA1018 > UBA1018 > CAIMNF01 > CAIMNF01. Next base: position 4,110 of record CAIOKW010000227.1, read on the forward strand.
TACCCGAAACCAAAGATCGGAAATAAAATTTCCATCAGCGGCCAAATCTCTAATACTTTTACTTGCTGCCGTAATCACTCGGAACTGACTAGTTCTCTCAACTGTATCTCCAAGACGTTGATATTTACCGTCTTGTAGAACCTGAAGAAGCTTCCCTTGAACATCCTTTGAAAGAAGATGGAATTCATCCAAGAACAATGAGCCACCATCGGCTTGCTTGATAAAACCATCATGATCCTTCATTGCACCCGTGAATGATCCCTTAGTATGCCCAAAAAGCCGCGACATTGCCAATTCCTCTAGCCCAGCACAGTTTACGGTAACCAGTGGTCCCTTCACTCCAGATAGCTTATGAATCAATTTTGCGAGTGTGGATTTACCTGTACCTGGAGGGTAAGAAAATCAAAGGGCCTCCCCTCATGAGCTCCGAATCCTAATTCCCCAAAAAATCAGCCCAGCTTACGCTTGGGATTGTCTTATGAATGGTTCCGGCGGGCTGCTGAGGCTTTGCCCAGAAGCGCATTCGTGGTCATACTGGAATCATTGACTTCTGGATCCGATACCACAAAGATTTGATCTGTATAATCATCCACAGAGAGCGGTGCTGTAGTGAGATTAGACAAGGGTTCACTTGGAGTGGGAGTGGGCACTTGAGTTGTATTGGCATTACCCGCTGAAGCATCAGTACAGGCACCACTCAAAAACATCCATTGATCTAAGGCTGCATTTCCTCGGTCACAAACAACCGCGCTTGCAGCAGGCTGATAGACCCCAAATGGAAACGATGCCATGTTGGCTACCGATAGAGAATTATTGAATTTAAAACTACTCATTCGCCATGTTTCAAATGCAGAAATCGAATACGGATCAGAGAGGCCATTCATGATCCTAAAACAAGCTGACATGGTTGGATCCGAATTATAGTAAACCACTCGTGAAGCTAAGCCTCCATCACTCAAGGGGTTACTCGTGAGAGAAGTGTCAAGGCTGGAAGCTTTCATACACGAATCAAAACTAGAGGGCGGCTGACAAGCAATGGCTGCGTTATTCGCCGATTGCGAAGCGGTTACTTTTTTTGCGGAGTGCAATTTATTGGCTCGAAAGTTCCAAAGCTTCGCCCAACGTGCATTGGCGGGAATGGTCACATTCGGGCAACTCGATGAACCACTGATATTGGGAATCGGCTTTGCGGCCCATCCCAGTGGACTCGTTGCAGTTGAGTAAACCGATGAAACATAATCCTTCGGAGCAATCGCCGCAATCACGGGAGTTTGAAACACGCCGTACGCTCGCTTCGCTAGCGCAAACGAGGCCCTCCTCTTTGAAGTGTTCGATACAGTAGCCACGGCTGCCGGGACTCGCCCACTGCTCAGACTCGTTTGAGGATACATGAGGAGCCCGTCCGCGCTACAAAAGTCACTTCCACAAGCGCTCTTTGAATAAACATTCGGATTTGCCCACCATTGTAGATTTCCATCTGGAGTCGCACTTAAAGTACAATCCCAACTTTGATCATTGGTCGGTTGCGCGCCCCCTTGTCCGGTTGCGGTATTGCCTCTTTGCATTTGAAGTAAGCTCTCGCCCACATTTGCCGTGTAATAGTTAAAGGGGTAGATCACCCGCGGATCCATCGACTGAAAAGGATCAAGCATGCTTGAGTCCATTGGGTTAGCGATAAACTCACGCTTCCTGCACTGATACCGTTGGACCGGCATAAAACTTTTCTCATCCGTCAAATCAAGATAGATCGAAGCATTTCCATTTGCATTTGCAGCATCCGCAACATTATAGGAGAGCTCTCGTGAGTGGTATGTGGTCCCAGTTGCTGCGGTCGGAACAACATTGATTTTCACCGTGAAAGAATTGATTCCTGAGGGAACAGAATTCGGACAACGAATCATGTTCGCTTCTTGATACGTCGAGGCTGCAGAAACGGTTTCCGTTTGTCCAATACCGCCTCCCGCTGGGGTATAAGTATATTCACACTCGCAGGTTCCCATCGTTCCGCCACAGTAAAGATCAAACTCTTGATTTCGACCGATCAAATCAAAAACGCTTCCTGGACTCAATGTATCCGGCATCACGGCATCTAGGTTAAAGTCACCATTCGTGCCTGAGTTTTGTGAAAGGAGCGGAACATTCGTCGCTGGGGTGCGATTGCCGATCATGCTGTGATTCACGCATGAAGTGAGCATTACAAAAAATAGAAAAAAGACTCCCCATTCGTTTCCGATATGGAGCCGATTCACCATGGCTTTCAATTTTTCGGAGAGTAAATCTACTCTCTTCATTGATCCCCTCATCACTCAAGTCCCCATCGTTGAAGTAGCAAGAAACATTCTTACTCGGGACCCTGATTATTATTCGGATTTTTTATTGTAAAACTGTAGAGAAACTAGACGGCGTCAAAATCTTGAACACCCTCAAGGAAAAACCTTTAATCTCCGCGATTCCCCATGCGGTAAAGGTCAATCTGATAGAGATGAAATGAACCCCGAATGCGTTCCACTCGAATTCGATCAATCAGAGGATTTTGAGAGAGCGGAATCAGGACCTGTTCCGTACGAAGGGATGAAAACGGATCCTCCAAGTGAGCGATCGTTTTCATATAGATCGGCATTTGAGCATTACTGTTATCACCCCAAGGTCTTGGCTGCGGAGCTCCGAGCAAGAGGTCCAGGCTCAACTGTGTCCCAATCAAGTTCACTTCTAAAATCGAACTATCATGGGCATAGTGCACGCTTGGCCAGGATGCATTCTCATTCAAGGCCTGATAAGTCATGACCATCAACAAATCTTCTGAATCGCCGAGCTGGGAGCGATCAAGATCAATATTCACCCCACCAATTTTAGTTTTCGTGGTGTCTTCGTTGGGACTGATAATCGGCCCCTGCCCTGAACACCATTCATCCCGCACTCGATAGAAACCGAGACCCCAGAAATAAGGGGTTGATGTTGGAAAGGGGGTTGCAGCAGGCGTTGGGCTTACGGTCGGAGCGGGTGTAATCGTAGGCGTCGGTGTGGTTGCCTTAGGGTCAAAGTCAGCGCAGGCCGAGGGTTCTGCACTATTGGCAACTCCACGATAAGAACATGCATCACTTTGAATAGTATTGGCGACCGTTCCTCGGTAATAGGTCTGAGTCATATCGACCGCTACATTTTTAATGAATCCGGGCTTTGTGGTGGGTAAAAAATCATCCGAAGTACTCGCTACGGGAAATGAGGTCGGAGCACCTGAGTAGTCCTCGCCCTGTACAGAAAATGCATGGACTGCATCCCCTAAACACGAATGTAGGGTTACTCTTGCGGTTGCGAAATCACTGAGTTTAGTAAAATGATCCTCGTGAAAAACATAACGAACTGCAGATTCTGCAGCCCCCGGATAATTGTAGGCAGTAGACAGATTCGGGGTCACCAAGGGATTCACAGGATTACGCACACCTCCGCAAGAAGACAGGAGGGCGATACTGATGAGGATCCCGAGTATTCTCATTCTAAATCCTCATTAAGGTTACTGACCTGATCACCACTCCTAAACAGAGGGGCGAATCACTATTAGGACAAAATGAAGAAATATAATCATAAGGCGCAGTCGCCGACTGGCGACTCTTCATACGACTGAGCTGGATCACGGAGGTCGTCGGACTCGCAGAAAGTGGAATAATGATTTGTTTTACCGTAATCGGTGCGCCTTTTTGGTTCCCAGCACAGTCGGTAGCTGCGATACCGGTATTCGGTCCCACTCCAGTGCCGCCCGCCTGACAAGAAGCATAATTGGGCGGAACAAATACTGAAAACGGATTTCCGTTCGTTGCAAAAGAGAGTGTTGAGTTCGTGAAGATCTTCCAAAGTTGGTCGAGATTATCTTCAGCAAAGGTACTGCTCGACGGGCCATCCGAATTGAGTCGAAGTCCATTCGCTTGATACTCGATTTGCATCAAAAGGTTCTCAGCGGATCCAATTTCCGTATAGTCGCGGTTTAAAACGACACGCATAAAGATAGGATCCATACTGCTCCCTACCCCATTTGCAATGGAGGTATTGGGGCAATCCTTTTCACTCACACGATAATATTCCGCCACATCTTGGCTTCCGGCTCCTCCGAAAGTTGCACACGCACCTGTGGTTCCTGGAGCATCCGTAATTCCGAGCTGAAAATCATAAAGCCAGCTCGGCTTCGTAATACTAGTGACCCCATCCAAATCATAGAAATTAACGGCCTGGACGCCGGGCTGATAGAGAGCAGTCCCGTCATTCCCAGGGAAAGGCGCTGGAACTGGAGTGGCTGCAGGAACTGCAGTAGGCACGGCAAAACTCCCCACGTTGGTTGTGGTGCTCGTAATAATTTTCACCGCTTTCAGACCTGATGCAAATCGGTGCAAACTTGCAGATGAAGCATTGGCAACTGTCGTTTCAGTTGTCCCCGTCATCGACTCACATGCAGTGAGTCCCACCATCAAGATTGAGAGCGTAAATGTTTTAATTGAAACCTTCACATTCTCTCTATCGACGAATGGGACTCAGAGCTTAAATATATTCAGTGATCTCAGTGTCAGACTATTGACTCATGACTTCGCGAATGAACTCAAGTCCAAAACGAACGCCAAATCCGGTAGTTTCAGTGGGAGCAAGACCGAGTCCGCCTTTATTATTTCCGGCAGCCAGGTCCACGTGAACCCAAGGAATGTTCTTCCCTACAAACTTACTGAGGAAGGTGGCCGCGTAAATGTGATCTGCTGCTTGAGCCGTCGCACACTGACGAACGTCAGCATAATCTGATTTAATCGCGTCGTTGTAATCTCCGCCAATTGGGAAATTCCATACTCGTTCACCCGATCGCTCACCCACTTCAACTGCAAGTCCTGAGAGTTTCAGATCCGTAGAATATGCACCACAGCGGCGGGTATCCAAAGAACGAATCACCGAACCTGTGAGCGTTGCGAAATCAATCATCAAATCTGGCTTTTCCTCTGAAGCAATCGCGAGGGTATCAGACAAACACATACGGCCTTCGGCGTCTGTATTATCCACTTCGATCGATACTCCATTGCAAGCAACCACCACATCATTTGGGCGATAAGCATCAAAGGCGATTAGATTTTCAGCGAGTGCCAAATATGCGTGAACTTCATAGGGAACCTCGAGCTTCACGAGCGCTTCAAACAAGGATAGAGCAACCGCGGATCCGGTCATGTCCTGATGCATTCCATTCATAAAGCTGCCGGTTTTAATATTGTATCCACCGGTATCAAAACAAAGACCTTTACCGACGATCGCAACCTTCTTCTTACTTTTCTTAGTAGGAACATAGTGAAGGTGCGCAATTCCGGCACGCTCATGGTGATCGCCTTGAACGACCGCAAGAAAGGCGCCTGCACCTTTTTTCGTGAGCTCCTTCTTACCCATGAATTCAAACTTTACTTTCAAGTCTTTTGCTAATTTTTCAGCTTTATCACGGTAAGAGCGCGGATGAAGTACGTTGCTCGGAAGTTCAGCCAAATATCGCACTTGATTGTTACCAAATCCTAAAATCTTTCCTTCTTCAATTACTTCTTCAGCAATCTTCTTACTGAGTGCTGAATCAACAAAAACAGTAAGCTTCCCTTGTTTCTTTTGATCCTTCGCTTTTTTACCATAAACTTCTGGGCGGTAGCGCGCCATCATCGCAAGGGAAACCATCCAATTGAGGTACATTTTTGCGTGATTCTCTTTCAGACCCTTCAAAGAGATCTGAACTTCTTTGTTTTCTTCCTCTGTTTTTAAGCATTCAAAAAATGTTTTGCGAAGCGACGTTTGAAGCGCGTATGCACCGGCATCTCCCATGTGAAGGAATGCAATCAATCCGCCTTTTCCTTCAAAAGAAACATGAATTGTTTTTGGATCGAGAGCATCTTCATCTTTTTTAATTTTTTTGAGCTCTTCTGAAAAAGCCTCTTTCGCACCCGGATGATTTTTCAGTGATTCGGTAATCGCCATGCGACTTCCAAAGTCAGCAATTGCAAGCTGATCCTTCACTTCTGATTTATTACCCAACTTAAACTCGATATTGTTCCATTCTTGATTCATAGGAGCCTAGGGTATCAGAGGGGCTGCGCCCGATCTAGTTTCTTCTTCTTCCTTTTGCCTCGGGCTTCGCCGTCAAAGGATCCTCGGGCCAGGAATGCTTGGGATAACGCGCCTTCAAATCTTTTTTGACCTCAAAATAAGCATTCGACCAAAAACTTCTTAGATCACGGGTTACCTGCATGGGTTTGAAGCCGGGCGACAAAAGCTCCATCAGAAGCGGAACCTTACCTCGCGCAAGTTTCGGCGTTTCAAGCCACCCAAAAACCTCCTGAAGCCTTACGGAGAGTCTCGGAGGACTCGATTCATAATCAATTTTAATCAGGCTTCCACTCGGTACTTCGATCCGCTCGGGTGCGTGCTGATCCAGCGCGATCAACATCCCACGCGGAAGTAGCCCCTCCATTAAGGGTAAAACATCGAGATCCAGCACTTCCTGCAGACGAGTTTTGCCGTGCACCAAAAGTGGGATCACCTCATCCCAAGAAATCTCAATTCGGGATTCCACTTCCCCACTGCTTTCATTTAAAAACTGAACTCGCATCCACCAACTTTTAAAGGATGAATTCCGATTTAAGTAGCCCGTGGGATCCTTTAAAATCATCTGAGTCAAAAAAGCCTCGGCTTCGGCTTTAGAAACAGGGACATCGGTCAGGGGACCACACTCGAGGTCCTCAAAAAATAACCCTTCTTGAGCGCGCACTCGTGCAGCTCCCTGATCCCAGAATACTTCTCTTTTCTTCTCCGCATAGGGGATCAGAGATAACAAGGAAAGTGGCACCCAAGACTGCGCCAACACATCCCCCTGATCCATCGTCATTAAAAGGAGAGATGCCTCGGGTAAAACACTCTCTCTTGCTCGTACCTTTCGCCTTCCAACCATTTTCTCTTTGATGCAAATTTTAGATCGCCCGCTCGTGATCAAAACTTTTTCATATTCTGGAAAACGATCCATCGTCAAAGAGGGAACGCGCTCACCTCTAAAAATTTGCTGTGCTGTTTTCATTTCAATCGGCGTCAGTTGATTTAAGCGTCGAATGAATTGCTCATCGTCTCGAATTCGATCTTCTTTCGAAATATTCTCAATAAAAGCTCCGAAGCGGGCACCAAATTCAGGAACATCCGCCTCATCCGATGCAAGAGATATCGCCGCGACTTTAGGCTCTAAGGGCAAACGGAGTGCTTTTTTTCCTCGAGCCGTGATCGCATTTACTTCCAAAAACTGAAGTGCCCGCAATTCTCGAAGCGCAAAATCCAGCATCGATGCTTTAGGTTTTTCAAACCAATCAAAATTTTGAAAATCTCGAACCCCAAATTCAGCCAAAGAAAGGAGTGCTCGCCCCAAATTCACTCGATGAATCTCTGGAGTTTCAAAATGTCGCAATTGGCTCTGCTCACCCTCACTCCATAATCGAAGGCAGACCCCCTCACTCACCCGGCCCGCTCGCCCGGCACGCTGATCAGCCGACGCTCGGCTAATTCGAAGAGTTTCCAATCGATCCAAACCTAAAACGGGATCCATCCGCATCACTTTTTGAAAACCGGTATCGATGACTAAAGTCACTCCCGGAAGGGTAATGGATGTTTCAGCGATATTGGTGGAACACATGATTTTTCGTTTTTGAGAATCCCGAAAAACTGCTTTTTGTTTTTCCTCGGGCAAACTGGCATACAAGGGTAAGACTTCAAACTCAAAGTTGCGAATGCTGGTTAATTCCTCACTTAAGGTTCTTACCGCTCGCTCGATTTCAAAAGCACCGGGCAAGAAGATCAATACATCTCCTTTTTCCGGATATACACTTTTTAGGGCTTGAAAAAGATTCTCAGTCTCGAGGTAACGCTTCACCACGGGAAAGGTACGCCCAGGAATTTGGAAGGTGACGGGATCGAGAAGGTAACGCTCGAGCGGGGCCGGATCGAGGGTCGCTGACATCACCACTATTTTTAACTCAGGCCGAATTGAACTTTGAATTTCCTTCAAGATCGCGAGCGCCAAATCAAGATCTAGACTTCGCTCATGGAATTCATCTAAGACTACCCCTGCAACCCCGATGAGCTCCGGATCTTCAATCATGCGCCGAAGCAAAATTCCCTCGGTCATTAATATAATTCGCGTATTTTTTGACGTCCGATTTTCAAATCGAACCTGATATCCCACTTCAGAACCCAGTTGGAATCCATTCTCATGAGCGATGCGGGTCGCCGTAAGGCGCGCAGCCCAACGCCTCGGCTGGAGCACAATCCATACTCCCGGATTTGAATTCATAAGCGCCACTGGAACTCGCGTTGTTTTCCCGGCACCCGGCTCTGCCACGATGATGACACTCGAATGTGCCGTCACTTTTTCTACGACTTCAGGAAGAAAAGAATCAATCGGAAGGGTTTGCTTACTCATGGTTTTTATCGTTAAATCAATAGTATATGAGAAACATCTCTTTGGCCTTGTTCATTTCAACTTTTTTATTCGCATTCGCGAGCAACACTGCGCATTCCGCAACGAAGCCTGCTGTGATCAAAAATAAAAAAACCAAAGCTGCTGCGCAAGCGACTCCGTCCCCAAGCCCGACACCGACGCTCACTGCAGCAGGGGTCTCCACCCCCACACCAGCGCCCCCGACTTTCATGAGCCGGGTTAAATTGTCCTACTACGGAGAAGTGCAAGGGCCAAGACTGAGCAATATCAATCTTCTTAAAACCCAAGGTCCCGAAGATGGGGATGCAAGCTACTCCGAGTGGGATCATCAAGTGAAGGCCGGTTATGCTGTAACCAAGAACGTGGTTCTTGGTACCATCTTTAGCGCGGTTTCCTATTTTGACCCGGCGAAAAACATCACTTTTAAAGATACAAAGCTTTTTGGTTCTTGGAATCACATGGTAGAAACGAACGACCTGGACATGCAGGGTGTGCTCAAACTTGGTCTCCCCACAACTTCAAAATCCAGAAATGGCGGAAGAATTGTATCCATGACCCTTCAGAACAATTGGACACTCAAAACCGCGTATCGTAACTGGAGCTTCACTGCCGCGACCGTGATCAATCCGATTTACAATTATAACCCTAGCGGCAACACTGATATGGTAGTGGGACTCTTTCCCTACGTAACAGTCGATCTTACACCCAACACCCAATTTCTATTCGAAGCCAGTTTCGATGCGGCTCACACCTATAACGATTCCACCTTTGATTTCAGTCAAGGGGATCCAGACTATGTAGATCTCGGGCCAATTTTTAACATCGGATCACACGTGAGCATCACTACAGCGCTTCGTTTTTTCACAGAGAGCATCTCATTCAAGACTTCATGTTTGTACTTTAACATTTCGGCGGCACTCTGATGGTCAGAATCGAAAAGGGTTCTATCCTGATCTATCGAGTTTTCGATATCGCAGAAGAGGTTAATCTCTCGCGCGTTGAAGAACTCCTAACATCAGAAGGAACGCGTGCCCGACTTCGATTCACCCTCACTCCAAGGCAAGTCGTCATCATGAGAAATGCCCCCGTGACCATGTCGCTCGGGGAAACTGATCTTACCCTTCACAATAAGAGCTTGAAGGTTGAGGCATTTGCAAAAATTTGGGACTATGGCGTCTTATCCATTATGTTTCAAGTCCCCATTGAAGCCGGTACGGATTGGGATGCCCTTGTAGAAACCAGTGCACGCCTTGAAACGGACACACTCATTGATGAGGCTGCTCGATTTCGCGCTCAAGAACTGATGAACCTCGTTCGCCCTGCACTTAGAGACCCACACAGCTGGCAAGAGCTTGAAGACTATGTCATCTATTTCTTTGAGGAGATTAAGGGCATTGATAAATGTAGCGAGCTTTTAGAAAAAGTGGATGTCGCAAGGCTCATTCTTTCCGAAACCCAGACCAACCTTTCGGCACGATCGAGACAAGCGATTCTCGATGAAGGAACCTTCCAGTATGCCGAAAATGATCTTACGGTCATCGACTGGAACAGTGCTATTGTGGTTGAGCCTTCAGGAAAAAAAGAAGTGCCTGAAGTGATTGAATTCGTACTGACTCACATGATGGAGATGCGTTATTACGATGATCTCTTGGATCAGAAGCTCGGCACCCTTTACGATTCCATCGAGGAATCTCGATCACGATTTTTCAGCAATCGATTCACCACCCTCTCTCGAGAAGCATCCGCACGGTATATTGAGTTTTCGGAGTTTATCGAACGCGTCGATAACTCTTTCAAAGTGGTTGGGGACTTCTACCTCGCGAAGATCTTTAGGGCCGCGGGTGAACAGTTCCGGATTCCTGAATGGGAAGCAAATATTAGCCGAAAAATTAATCTCTTCTCGAATCTATCAGAACTACTGCAAGGGGAAGTCAACGTAAACCGAAGTCTCTGGCTCGAGATCACCATCGTGGTGTTGATTCTCTTTGAACTGGCCACCACGTTTGCAAAGTTTGCGAATAGCTGATGACCTATTCTTTTACGATTAAGCGATTCTTACCGACCTTCTTGTGGGTATGGGTCGCAGAGATGATCGTCTTAATATTACCGCGAACTTGGAAGTCAGCGGTCACCTTCATCTCCCAAGGGTCCAAAAGTTCCACGAGCTCGTCCATAATCTTATTGGTGACGTCTTCGTGATAAATTCCCTGATCCCGGAACTGATTGATATAGAGTTTGAGACTCTTCAGCTCGACACACCAGTCTTTTGGAACAAACTGAATGTGGAGTGTGGCAAAATCAGGAAATCCTGACACCGGGCAAATACAGGTAAACTCAGGCGAGCTCATATCGATCACATAGCGACGGTGGGTCGTCCGATTTTGAAAGCGGAGGAGCTTTGCTTCTGCAATTTGCTTACGGCCATCCGCGCGTTCGGTCGACAAAACGAGGTTACGAGAATCTTTTTTCATTTCCCCTCTTTATCTCGATTGAGGAAGCTTGGCAAGCCGACTAAGCTAGGAGAGAAGGAGAAATCATGCTTGAGGAAAAAATAGGTCACGATACTACGCCAAAACGACTCAGATTGACCGCTATTCTCACATCCTTGATCGGTGGGATCCTCATTCTCTGCCTGAAGATCTACGCTGCAAAGATCGCAGACTCCTCCGCCTTACGATCGGACGCCTTAGAAAGCACCGTAAACGTCCTTGCGGCAGCCTTTGGACTCGGTTCTCTTATTTTTGCTGAAAAGCCTGCAGACAAAGACCATCCCTACGGGCACGGCAAAATTGAGTATTTTGCACAGGCCTTTGAAGGCGGGCTGATTTCTTTGGCCGGTTTTCTTATCCTCATTGATACCCTCATTCGTGTCTTTCACCCCTCCCCAATGGACGAATTGGGCCTGGGACTAAAGCTCAGTGTCTTCGCGGGGGCCTTGAATGGGCTTTTAGGACTTTTGATCTATGTTACGGGCAAAAAATATCATTCTCAAATACTGATTGCCGATGGCATTCATCTCATCACTGATCTCGTGACCTCTCTGGTGCTGGGGGTGGGATTGGTGGTGGTGCTGCTCACGGGCTGGACCTGGCTTGATCCCATCTTGGCTATCGGGGTCTCACTCTTCCTCTTTTCAACCGGATTTAAACTGGTTCAACACTCATCAAACGCTCTCTTAGATGCTGAAAACCCGACTCTCATTACTAAGATTGTAGGCTTTCTCAATGAGATCCCGAGGCGGTCCGTGATTACGGCTCACGAGTTAAAGGCTCAACAGTTTGGCCGAGACACTCATGTCGATCTACATGTCGTGGTGCCCGAATACCTCTCCATTAAAGACGCGCATGACGAGTCGGACCGATTTGCCGCTGATCTCTCCCAAAAACTGGGGCATGGGTCCGTCGTGCATACTCATATTGATCCATGCGAACGTGAGTACTGTAGCGAGTGTTCTTTCTTAGAGTGCCCTATTCGCGCAAACACCTTCCAAGGATTGAAGACATTTAGTTCAGATTCAGTGACGAAAATGGGCACCCACTAAAGTGTCTAAAAAATAAACAGCTGTCACACTTTCATAATTCTTCAATACAACGATTTCACTTAAGAACCCGTGTAAACACTTGTATCCTCACAAGCTTCATTATTGGCACACCCTGTGCTTCTACTCTAGGTAAGAGAGTTGAAAAGAGGGATGTGTTATATGAAAACGTTTAAAATTTTATCAGTACTTGCAAGCCTAGTTGTTCTTTCAGCCTGCGGTTCAAATTCTACTCGTGACACC
>CAIOKW010000228.1 GCA_903858975.1 Oligoflexia bacterium
GGCGGTGGATGACCCTTCAACCCCCGGCTGTAATCAATGGGAAGTCAATTTGCTCGTAAGTGGTGACTTATCCACACGCGATCGTACGCTGGAGCTACCGCTTCTCGACATCAATTATGGAATTGGAGACAATCTCCAACTGAAATATGAGGTTCCTAACCAAAGCGTTCAAACGAGCGACGGTTCCACTCATGGCATTGGAAACTCAAAAGCGGGCATCAAATATAAGTTTTTTGATAATGAAGAGCTGAATCTTGAGATGGCCTTTTATCCTCAAGTTGAGTTTATCAACGGCACTTCAGACAAAGAAGTAACCCTTCCCCTCCTACTATCAAAAAAAATAGGTCAAACCACTACAGGCGACCTCATGCTGACCACCAATCTGAGTTACAAGATCTCTACAGAAGCCGATACCCCGGGTACCCTATCCGTGTTAGCAGGACTAGGAATGCCGCTCTCTCCGAAATTAACGATCATGGGCGAGGTTTCAGCAGATGAGTCCGTTGCTCAAAACGCATCCGGTACTCGAGACCAACTCATTAAAGCGGATGTGGGTCTGATGGGCCCGGTTTCTAAAAATGTGATCCTTTTTGGTTCATTGGGCGAAAGCATCTATTCATCTGACAGTAAAAACCACGGCTATTTTGTTTGTGGTGTGAGGCTATAACCATGAGTAAACTACCAAGAATTACCCTCTATTTTTGGATCTTAAAGATCTGTGCAACCACTTTGGGTGAAACCGCTGGTGATCTATTCTCGATGACCCTAAAAGCCGGATACGCGCTCAGCTCAATGGTTCTGATCTCACTCTTTCTAATCGCCCTCATTTTCCAACTCGTATCTAAACACTATCGCCCAGTCCTTTACTGGACTGTGATTCTCCTCACTAGCACCGCTGGAACCACCATGTCAGACTTCATGGATCGAACCTTAGGACTCGGTTACGCCAAGGGAAGTCTGATTCTCGTGACCCTACTTGCCTGCATTCTCACCCTTTGGAAATTGACCTTCAAAACACTTTCCGTGGATGACGTGCGCACACCGAAGGTGGAATTCCTTTATTGGACTGCCATCTTATTCTCGAATACTTTGGGTACGGCCCTCGGTGATTTCCTTGCCGATGATTCGGGGCTCGGGTTTGCGGGTGGAGCGCTCCTGATTGGATCCCTCTTGGTAGTGGTGACCCTACTCACCTTTTATACCAAAATCTCAAGAACCATCCTTTTTTGGATCGCATTCGTGCTCACGCGTCCATTTGGTGCAACACTTGGGGATTTCCTTACCAAAGAAAAAGGCGGTCTCAACCTAGGAACCCTAAACTCTTCGCTCATTTTAGGGTCGATACTAGGTGCTGTTATGATTTACACTTTATATAAGAAAAACCTTCACCCTTTGGAGTCTTAATCAAATGAAGAAGTATCTATCACTTTTAATTCTTGTGAGTGTTTCTAGCTTCGCTATGCCTGCTCAGGTTGTATTGATTCGTCATGGTGAAAAACCGGAAGTGGGAAATGATTTAAATGCTCAGGGCTATGCTCGAGCGAATGCTTTGCCTGGTTTTTTCAAAACGAATCCGGTGATCACTGCGTACGGACCGGTGAGCGGTATTTTTGCCATGGAACGGGCTTCTGAGCAAAACTCAAACCGTGCAGTGGAAACTGTGATTCCAACCGCAAAAGCGCTGAATTTGCCCATACACCAAAATCATATGAAGGATGATACTTCCGCCGTTGTTCAGGAAGTTATGAATACTCCAGAATACAACGGGAAAACCGTCGTTATTTGCTGGGAGCACAAGATGATCCCCATTTTTGCGAGCCAATTTGGCCTTTTAAATGGTCCGCAAACTTGGGATGGGAATGTGTTTGACCGAGCGTGGATCCTCAGATTTCCGTCAGGTAAGCCCGTCCAATATCTCAATATCGGCGAGCACGTTCTCCCAAGCGATTCTTCAAATTAAACCCCTCTTTTCTGATTCATCTAAGTAATTGAAAAGACATGTGTACACTAATTTAGTTTAAAAATTACACTCACGTCCCGGATCTTCGAATGCTATAATGAAGGGGTTCTTGAGGGA
>CAIOKW010000229.1 GCA_903858975.1 Oligoflexia bacterium
GCGTAACTTGCCTGACAATCGAGTCGGTTCTGGCTACCATCAAAGGCTCCAGAAACTCCACTCTCCATTTGTACTCTATAAATACTAGCGGTTTCACCGTCTACAAAACCTCGCTGAGAAACCTTTGCAACTTTTCGATCCGTCACTCTGCCATCAAGCTTGATGATAGCAAAATCTTTACTATTAATTCCTGTTTCGCCCGATCTCACCTCAATCTCGGAACAATCAAAGTTCAAAGACTCAAGATTTGACGTCCCCGCCAAATGAATAAATACCGAGTTCTTACAAGGAAGGCCCTTAGATCGGGTTTCCCACCCCTGTAAAGAAATACTCTTATTCACGCAGTGATCATTCGTCATGACCTCATTCTCAGACACCAACACACCACTGCATCTTTCGAGGCCTAATTCAGTCACTACTGAAATCATGGCCACGGTTGGATTACACTCATCCATATAAGGGCACTGGAGTCGCCCTGCTTTTGCAGCATTTCGAGTGGCTTCAATCGCCTGAACTCGAGTGCCATTTGCAAGTACAGGGTCTAATTGACTTGGCTGCACGCCCCGGGCAACCGTGGCCACACGTGCTCCACACGCAGTAATGCTCACAGCTCCGATCAGGAGCAAAACCATACTGATCATGAATCTTGAAATGAAAGCTAAAAACACGCCCCACTTTTACCATAAAGGGAGGCCTAATTAAAGACTTAATTAAACACGCATTGTGTAATTAAATCTCAGTATATTCAATCATTTAGCCTAGACCGACTCATCTTGGGCATAAATGGGCAGCTTCGGGCGCTCACTGATCGGTCCTAGGTTCCTCAGACTCTGGGTCGTCTTGACCTTCGGGTAATAACCAAAGGCTTTTCGAAAGGCATCATCACTGATGATGGTCGGATACTTAAAATACTCCATCAAATACGGTGGAAAAGGTATTTTACTCACCTCAGAAAGGACTCGAACGAAGGACGCTGACACCAAAGGCGGAATGGGAATCGAAACCGCTTGGGCATGCTTAATAGCATGAGAAAGTGCGATGACCCCCTCCCCCGCCACATTGAAAATCCCGGGGATCGGGTTTTCAAGGGCAAGAATTAATGCACGAGCTAAGTCCTTTTCATCCATAAACTGCATTAAGGGATCAAATCCAAATACACGTGGGCAAATCCCTGAGCGTAAGAGTGAACAGATTGTGTTTCTCACATGTTTTCCCACTACATTCGTCGGACGTAAAATGGTCGTTCGCACATCACGAGCCTTCCACATAAACGTCGTCGCAGCATGATCAAGCTCGACTGCATCTGCAAGCTCTGGAAAACTCTGTGAAGCTCGCAAGGGTGAGTCTTCGGTCAAAACCAGGGGATTCAATTTGTGGGCACCGTAAACGTGATACGTGCTCAAAATCACCAGATTCTTCACTCCCGTGACCCTACATAAATCGAGAAGCTTCTGTGTACCTACCACATTCATCTGAAAGCGGTACTGGGGAGAATATTTTTGACTTTCACGAATTCTCCCTAAGTGTAGAACTGCATCAAAAGTATGCTTCTTGAAAACCTCATCGAGTTTTCGACTATGATAATCAGCCACAATAAACTCACCTGGAAAATGGGTCTCACTGGGAGCAGGTCTCGGATCGACCCCTACTAATTCATACTTAGGGGACAGCGCTCCTGCTACTAATCTTGCAATGGCGCCGGATGCGCCCGTCAGTAGAATTTTCATTTCGCAACTCCTGTAAAAATATTTTCGCCACGCAGTTCGAGGCCAGTATTGATTTCGAGCTGTAGGGCTTCTTTCACGGACTGAACCTTTTCACGAATTAAATCTTCTGATTCCCCAGCATCACCCTCAAAATAGATTGGCTTGCCGAAACGAATCGTTACCTTCGCGGGAAGCGGTACGAGTCCCATTGGACCTAGAAGCGGAAAAAAAGGCGTCACCGGAAAGTACGGCGCACCTAGAACTTTTGCTAAAAGCTCAAAGTTAAAAACACTGGGATAAGTTTCCTCAGTACCAATAATTGCAACCGGCACAATCGGGGTCTTCGTTTCGAGCGCGAGGCGCATGAAACCAGTACCAAACCTTTGAAGTTGATAGCGATCTTTATAAAGTTTACCTGAACCGCGCACCCCTTCTGGGAATACCAGCACGGATTGATCATGAAGCAAAAGCTCTCGGCAATTCATGGGATCACCCACCATCGCTCCAATGCGAGTAAAAAGGCTACTGACAAACGGTACCGTCGGTACCCAGCGCTCCACCATCGCTCGTGCAATTCGCGGAGGTTCACCATCTAAAAAAAGTGCAAGTCCCGCCATCATCGCATCGAGCGGTATTTGGCCACCGTGGTTTCCAATAAAAAGAGCTCTCCCCTCAGGAAGATTTTCTAACCCGGCCGTTTCTACCCTAAAATACTTACGATAAAGAAAATAGAGGAATGGCGCAAATTTACGAAGCGTTTCTGGATGCAAGCCCCAGCGGTCAAATCCAGCTGAATTCAATTCAACTCCAAGACGCGCGAGGCGATCATCAATCCCTGGTACCTCCATTAATTCAAAACGATCCCATTTTTGAATCATGGACTTTACTTTTTCAAAATCAGTTTCCATCAAAAAGCGCTTTAGCATCAGTCTCCTATCGGAGATGATACGGCGAATCCTGTAGAATTAAAATGATGCTGGAAATTTGGCGAAATTTTTGAGCTAAGCGGCTTTTTTCTGACTGAGCCAATGAAGCACTTTTCCAGGAATATCCATTAGAGTTAATACCTCTTCTGCTGCATTGAGTTTAATTGCTTCGCGAGGCATTCCAAACACTACGCATGACTTTTCATCTTGAGCAATGGTCCTCGCTCCCGCATCTCGTAAGCCCCTCAATCCCTGAGCCCCATCTGCGCCCATCCCTGTCAAAATAACACCGATGCACTTACTGCCCACCTGGTCGGCGATCGAATTAAAAAGAAAATCTACTGACGGCTTGTGGCGGTTCATCGGTGCTGAATCATCGATGTGAATCATCATCCGCCCATCGGACCGTTTTTTGATTTGCATCTGCTTTCCACCCGGTGCAATAAACACGGTATTCGGAACCACCTCATCGCCATGTTCCGCCTCTTTCACGCGAAAAGCGCAAAGTTCATTCATTCGATCTGCAAATGCTTTCGAGAAAACGGCTGGAATATGTTGCACAATCACAATCGGAGGAATCTCTGATGGTAATTGAGTCAATACCTTCCGAAGCGCCTCAGTCCCGCCTGTTGAAGAACCAATGGCCACCAAGGTGTTTTGATCTACTCTACCTGTGACGACCATCCTTTTCACTGGCTCCGGTCGATTCGTAGGTTTCTGTATATTCA
>CAIOKW010000230.1 GCA_903858975.1 Oligoflexia bacterium
AACTCTAAAATCACTTATGGAATATTCAGGACGGATCTCTTCCCGCTTCATGAATCGAGCTTCCAAAGACTGCGACTTCTGCGAGATGATGGCACTCCCATTGTAGGGGTCCAACGTGTCGGTGAAACCATTGTAGAAGTCCGTTCAGCATCCGGAAACTTTTTTTACCTCGATTCTTCAGGCCAAATCGAGGCCACGCAAAACCCTTCACTCCTCATCCATCAATTTGTGAGGGCCGTCACCCGAGATGTCGAACACCGACTTAAAAAAAGAATCGAAGCTTTCTATGATCGCATTGCAGTGGAATTGTTTACCAGCACCCATGGTAGCCTTGCCGCCATTGTTGAATACGGAAATCCACTTCCCGAATACTTTAAAGATGGAATCATTCTGAATGAACGACTCGGCCTCACGCCTGCCGTAAATCGCCATGTGAAATACAGAGATGAGGGCAGTACCCTTTGCCTGGCTGCACACGGCAGCCTCATCCAAAAAATGCTCGAAATGGATGGGGTCACCGTTTTCGATACGATGGGATCGGTGCTCGCCTATAATTGTTTCGTCCGAGATTTGAGCCAGGCCTCTGATCATGGGATTCGCTTAGGGGGTGCTCGAAAGCGCGCTTATGAAATTCTGAAAAGTAAACTCGGCATTGATCTCATTGCCGCACTTTACAAATCACAAGATGGACACGGTGAATGTGAAGTGGCGCGCACCAAAAGAGATTCAAGCTTACTGAGCTAAAAATTCAGTTTCTAGATACTGAATGATTTCGCTTGATTCATAGAGCCACTGTACTTTGCCCTCAGTTGAAACGATCCTGAGACAGGGAACTTGATCTTGCTTCCCACCTTCCATGAGCTCTTGGTAGGCCATAGGATCATTGGCGACATCGCGGAGAGTAATCTTCAAATTCAGGCGCTTCATAGAGCGTCTTACTTTGACGCAGAAAGGGCAGGTCTTCAGCTCATAGATCATGAGTGACGGCAAACGGGCATCTACTTTGGCTTGGTCCTGAGCACTCCGCTGCATGGCCACCGGAGTAAAAACCCGATCCAGAAACAATATTACTTTACCCAGTACGAACCGAATCAACTTCATCATTCTCTAGTTCTCCGAATCTTCTGCATCATCTGGAAACTCATCAATCATCTCTTCCCGAACTTCTTGCAGTTCACGAAGGCGCTTGCGAAGTCTCAGCTGAATTCCAAGCGCCTGTAGGAATGGCAATAATCGCTCAGCGAGTCGCTCATCTTTCACAATAAGGAACTGAGGAATTCTCTTTTGTTGTTCAATAGAACCTAAAATCGCCTCAGCAATTTCTTGCTCAGGACTCGCATGAGCCTCGAGAGTCACGAGCCCCAAGAGCCCCATTCCGCGCTCTGCTACCGCTGCACACTGAACAAACACTTCTTGATTCCCCTGAAAACGAGTTGCAGGGAGATAAAATGGAGACGCTTCCCAAACTCCATCTTGAAGGAGTCCAGCTGCGCGTACCCGCTTCAAACGTGAATCCTGAATTTGGATGGGTTCGAATTTGGTGAACACCTCATCTGGGAACTCTTTTACTTCAGCACGCCAAGTTTTAGCGACCTTCCAGAGGTGATAACACTCATCCTCGGTCTCGCCCAAGTGCTGAACTTTTTCTTGATCCAGGCGCTCCACCAAATAGTTGATCCCGTCAAACACCTCAAATAGAAACTGCTTCTCATCCAGCCTGAGGGGTTCTGGGGGAAGGCCCGGATGACAAGAAACATAAGACTCTACTTGGTCTTGAATGATGTTCACCCGGATACCGTCTGTAGTTGCGAAATCGAGCCCAAACTCTGGAACCCAATCTCCGCTCCGATATTGTTGATAGCGATGGGCTGGGTCTGCCCCTCGCAAGATCAGCATTTTGAAATCCGCTTCCTGATCCTCTCCAAACAACACACAAACACTCTGAGTAGAGGTTTCCATCCAAATCCCGGTCCACTCATCAAAGCGGGTCCAGGGAGCTAATTCATTAAACTTTTCAAGAATTTGGTCAGGGCTCATAATGGGGGGCACGATATCGTAACAAGTGTGGACTGAGAAGCGTTAATTCAGTAAAGGTATCCTATGTTTGATATCCCGGTACCCATTCTCGTCCTTCAACACCCCCAAGAGCCTTCCCGCAAAGACCAGGAGGTCAGCTCAGCCCAAATTCTGCGTGAGAACCTGAACCCCTGTCATGTGGCCGTAGGACTGTCTTGGAGAAGCTTGGAACAGGCGACTGAAAAGTTTAATGCGATTGAGGGCGTCGCAGAACTCAAGAAACCCGCCATGTGGTACACGCTCTACCTGGGAACTAAAAAACAATCGAGCACTGAGGAAGCGCAAGAACCGGGAATCTATTTCTTGGATAAAAAAGGGAATCCGAAAGAAGCGCCCGAAGACCCTGCGATTGGTGGTCTCATCATTCTCGATGGCACCTGGGCACAGGCTAAAACTCTTTGGTGGAGGAACGCTTGGTTGTTGAAAACCCAGCGCATCTATATCACTCCTAAACAAAAATCTCTCTATGGCAACATCCGGAAAGAACCTCGCCCCGAATGCGTATCCACACTCGAGGCGACGGTTGAAACCTTAAGCTTTCTTGGAATTGATCCTGAAGTTGAAACCCACTTAAAGACCCAATTCAAAGAGAAACTTCAAAATTTTAAATTGAAAAAGGCCTAGCGGCGACCTTTTCCGCCTTGTTGCATTTTTGCAAGCATATCCATCGCAGCCTTCATCTGTTGCTGCATTTGTGGGTTATTCATTTGACCCATCAAAGCGCCCAGATTCGGAGGCATACCACCGGCTCCACCCATCATGTTTTGCATCTGGCTCATCGCATCGCCCATATTCTTAGAATTCGGGAATGCCATCTTCATCATTTGCTCTGAAGCTTTCTTCAGTTTCAGAAATACGAAAATATTTACTGAAGTTAAAATCGCAACCAATACCCAACTTATAATTATCCAAGTAGTCATATGCCAAGCAGCCTACCGAACACACAGTTTGAGCGTCAAGGCCAAAAGACCCCTGGAAGACGGCCCGATTTCTTGTCTTGAAATAAAGAATCACTGCGAAAACAGGCTTTGGCTTCAAACTCGGGCACATAACTCGCCCTGATCCGCTTCTCATTCCAGAAGAGAGAAAAAACGAGGGTCTTCAGCCAAAGGGTCAAATCCGCATCATTCCTGAGCTCCCTTGATAAAGGTACCCTCACCGAAACCCTAGGACTTGGCGTCAAAAACGGGAAATCTACTAAGGCTTCATCCTTCGAATTAAAACTGACCGCAAACACGTCTTGATCTAATGAGCTTGAAGCTCTACCTAAAAAATAAATCTCCCGGGGTAAAGGAATCACCGACAAAAACTCTTTCAAGCATGGATGATCGGACGAACCTCGCTCCTCATACTGAAGTTCCATTTGAGCTTTTTTCTGAAAACGAAAAAAGATTTCACCCGGCTTCAACTGACTCAAGCATTTCTCTATTTTTGTGGTGTTTTTTAAAAGGGGGGCCCAGAGCTGCTCTGGGCTCTGACAATCCCGCTTACGGTCCTGATGAGTAAAATCATCCTGCTCGGCGACCTCATATTCGGGCCTGAAGAAATGAACCGCTGTTAAGTTAACTTGAGAAATATCATGAAACGGCTCTGGAACGTTCTTAATCAGGGGGCCTGAACAGGCTGAAAAAAGTGACAACCCAATGAGCACTAAACCTAATAATAAAATCGAATTCTTAGGTTTAGCGATGACGCTCATTCAGATCCATTTCATCAGCGATTTTATTCACGCGCGCATATTCATCGATCATCAAATTTCGCACCCGTTCGGTGAATGCGGGAAGGTCTGCTCCTGAAAGATGCTCCGTCTCCATAGGATCCAAAATCGAGATCACCACATGACCTCCCGATAGATCAAAAGTTTCCCAAATCCCCTTCCCCTTCAGTCGAGAACAAACCACGGGGACGACGGGGTAGCCTGTTGAGACTCCTAGGTAAAAAGCACCCTTTTTAAAGGGCAAGAACTCACTGGTTTTACTACGAGTTCCTTCAGGAAAGATTGCAAGGTTTAATTGATATTTCCCGAGTCGTTTCTTTACTTCATCAATCTTAGCCTTCGCGCCCGTTTTATCAGAGCGATTGATCAATAAGTTTCCAGCAATCCAAAAAAACCAACCAAAAATGGGGATATTTTGAATTTCTTTTTTTCCCACAATCACGAGCCCTGCCGGACAGGCTTGGCTAATGAGTGCAAAATCAAGCCCTGTTTGATGATTCCCCACCATGATGGACGGGCGATGAATTCTTCCTTTTTCTGAATTCAAGATTACTAATTTAATTCCGACCACGGCTCGCGCAAACAAACTAAAGGGCTTTATGAATAGAGAATTTAAGCGAAACCGCAATCCTGGGAAAAACGGAATCAAGGGCAGAATGACAAGAGCACAGACAAATGCAAAAAAACCAAAACCGATTAATCCTACCGCTAGAGTTAAGGCTTTTAAGAATCCCATGAGTTGCTCAGGTTACAGTTAGAAAGGAAAGCCTGAAGCGCCTTAGAAATGGGGCGCTCATACCCCATCAAAGAAGTTAAACGAAGTCCTGTCTGACAGAGAGCCTCGTAATTCACTCCCGTCTCGACACCTAGTTCCTTAAGCATATAGGCCAGATCCTCAGTCGCAAGGTTTCCACTTGCTCCTGGTGCATAGGGACAGCCCCGAGGCCTCCCAGAGAAGAGTCGAAGCTGCGGACGCCAAGCTCGTAGGAACGAAGCGCATTCGCAAGCGCGGTTCCGCGCGTATCGTGAAAATGAACTGCTAACTTTGACTGCAAGCCTGAAGCGAGAAGTGGTTTTAAAATTTCACTCACTCCCTTAGGAGCTGCAACACCGATTGTATCACCGATCGAGAGCTCATCTACCGGAAGAGCAAGCATTTGTTCAAGAATGGGGAGCGCCCGGGATGCAGGAATTCGACCTTCAAAGGGACAACCCCAAACCGTAGAAACATAAGCCCGTACTTTAATTCCGGCCTGTTTGGCAGCCAGAGCAATTGCTTCAATTTCTTTGAAGGAATCCTGAACCGTCATCCCAATATTCTTTTGGTTAAAGGTATTGCTGACCGCTGTGAATACTGCAACATGGGTCACTTTTTTCGAAATAGCGCGTTCAAGTCCCTTCTGATTCGGGACGAGATAATATAAGTCTGCATTCAGATTGCGTGCACTCAAGTCTTCATGAAGGAGCTCACTCTCGGCCATTTGGGGCACTCGATCGGCACGCACAAAGGCCCCGGCCTCAAGCTCGCGGATACCTGCTTTTACTAAAGCCTCAATCAACCAAACCTTCTCGGCACGAGGAAGGAGATGTTTTTCATTCTGAAGACCATCCCGAGGACCAACCTCAAAAATTCGAGCCCGATCCGTCATTTGTGTTCCTCAAAATCAAGAAGCATTTGTCCTGGAGTGAGGATCATTCCCTCTTCGACCAAAATCCGCTTCACTAAGCCATCGGTCCCCGCTTTAATCGCAAACTCCATCTTCATCGCCTCAACCATCACGAGCGCTGCTCCTGACTTCACCACTTCAAGCTCTCGCACCATGATTTTACGCACTTTACCTGGGAACTGAGCGGTATAGTCAGAAGCGGCACTCTGGGCGGCCCCACCGCGGCTCACCTCAATTTTTTCACCGAAAAAATCAACCGAGTGCCCTTCACAAAATTTAGCTGAAAAGTTTTGCTTTCTTCGTGAATAAAAAAAGCGCTTTCGCTCCATGAGGATTCCATCCTTCATGCGTGTCGCAATCACCCAACCTCCGGGGCGCTTTTCAAACGTCCACTCTTTCAGTTGGGCTGAGGTCAGCTCGCTTAATTCATGTTTTTTACCGGAAATCTTCGCAAGATGCTTCATAGTTGGTAATGACTCCAGATCTCTTTTGAGTGGTCTTCAGATTGAAGGCTGTTTGAACCGGATTCTGATTCAGAAACCGTTTTAAATTCAGTCGATGCTTCAAACGCGCTCAGGAACGAGAGCATCTCCGGCGTAACTTTTGGGGTGAAATTTTTAAACTCATGATCCAAATAGTGAGTGCTCACTTTTCCTTCGATCACATTTTTATCGTGTGCAATTGAATTCAAATACTCAAGATTCGTCCCAATTCCGCTGATCACGGTTTCACGGAGCATATACTGCATTCGCTTCACGGCCACTTCTCGTGTTCCTGCTTTTGCAATTAACTTTGCGCACATGGAATCAAAGCTCGTCCCCATTTCCTGACCCACTTCAATTCCGCGATCCACGCGAATCCCTGGGCCACTTGGCCAAATGAGGTGATTCACACGCCCCGTACACGGAATAAATTCCTGAGAGGGATCTTCTGCATAAACTCTGACTTCAATCGCATGTCCCTCAGGTTTGTCTAGCTTCGGAAGAACATAGCCATTCGGATTCAGGGCCAGTTTAATTTGCTCATGCACCAGATCTAAACCTGTAATCGATTCAGTCACCGGATGCTCAACCTGAAGACGGGTGTTCATCTCAATGAAAAAGAAGTCGCGCGCCGATCCGTCTGGGAGCACTTCAACGAGATATTCAATCGTTCCAGCTGAACGATACTTCGTGTGAGCCACGAGCTTCAGAGCGCTCTCATAAAGTCCCGTGCGGATGGATTCGGGTAAATGGGGAGCAGGAGCTTCTTCCCAAACTTTTTGGTGGCGTCGCTGTAGTGAGCACTCCCGTTCAAACAAATGAATTCCGCCGCCTTTTCCATCCCCGAAAACCTGAACCTCAATGTGACGTGGGTTTTGAACCAGACGTTCAAAGAACAAAGTTCCATCACCAAAGGCTGCGAGCGCTTCACGTCCAGCACTCTCGGCTTGTTCTTTTAACTCAGAAAAAGCATTCACTCGACGCATGCCTTTTCCGCCCCCCCCTGCGTGGGCTTTAATGAGGATGGGAAACCCTACTGACTCTGCTGCTTTTTTTAATTCCGCTTCAGTAGCGGTCGCAATGTCGAGTTTCGCCCAAGGAACCGTGGGAACTCCGAGTTGTTCCGCAATTTCTTTCGCAGCAATTTTTCCACCCATGGCTTCCATGGTCTCAGCGAGGGGGCCTAGAAATTCAATGCCTGCTTCCGTCACTGCTTTTGCGAAATGAGGACGTTCAGACAAAAATCCGTAACCCGGATGGATCATGGTGACTCCATGGGCTTTGGCTACGGCAATGATCGAGGGCACATCCAAGTAACTGGTAATGGGAGCGACTTCATCTGCCATGGTGACATGGCGAGCCTGCTCGTCGCCTGGAGCATAGATTGCAAGGGTTGGAATTCCTAACTCATAAGCACCCTGAAAAATACGGCACGCGATCTCGGATCGGTTTGCAACCATCAACTTCTGTTTTTTCATGACTTGATCCAATTCGGTTTTCTTTTATTTAAGAACGCTGAAATGCCCTCTTGAGCCTCAGGCCCCACCCGAAGCTCAGCCAAAGTTTTTGCAACATATTCAATACAATCAGGCATCCGAGCGCGACGCTCAGCCCAGGTCAAGTCCAGCACTAAACGCTTAGCCACGGCCATGGCAGTAGGTCCGCACTCTAATAGGTTTTGGGTCAAATTCTGGAGGTGCTTCTCCAGCTGTTCCATGGATTCAAACACCTCATGAATCAGACCGACGTCTTTTGCTTTATTTGCTTTAAACCGCTCAGCGCTCACAAAAAGTGCTCTGGCATGAGAGGCACCGATTTTCGCTGTGACAAAGGGGCCAATGCAAGCGGGAACCACACCCAAACGAACTTCGCTTAAACTAAATACCGTTTCTTTTTCTGCAAGAACAATATCACAAATCGAAACGAGCCCTACTCCGCCACCGATCGCTGCTCCGTGAATTACTCCAATGAGTGGTTTTGAAAACTCATTCAGCACCGCAAACATATTGGTGAGCGTCAGTGTATCTTGAAGATTTCCTTCGTAACTGAGCTCGATGGATTTTCTCATCCAATTGAGGTCTCCGCCGGCACAGAAAACAGAGCCATTACCTCGAAGCACGACTGCCCGTACGGAGGGATCAGCAGCCTCGTGCCTAAAAACCTTAGCCAGCTCTTCAATCATTTTTTCATTAAATGCATTTCTGATCTCTGGGCGATTCAGCGCGATCGTGAGAATGCCGGGAGTTTGACTCGTGAGTTCTAAGGTTTCATATGCCATTCACCCATTTTTGCAGAAAATAGCAATGAATGCACAAAAAAAGGAAGAATTTCGCGAATGACTCAACGCTCTACACGATGATTGTAAGCTAAGCTAAAGGCTCTCGAGAGCGAGCTGTTGAAAGCAGGCCCGAAAAGCGTCTGATCCTGGTATAG
>CAIOKW010000231.1 GCA_903858975.1 Oligoflexia bacterium
AGCCGCAGCCACACTCTCGAATCGCTATATTACCGACCGGTTTTTGCCCGATAAAGCGATTGATCTTGTGGATGAAGCAGGATCAAAAGCTCGAATTGAGCTCGACTCTCGTCCTGAAAAGATCGACCAGATTGAACGGCGACAGATTCAGCTGGAGGTAGAAAAGCAGGCGCTCAAAAAAGAGCCCGATGCCGCATCTCAGACGCGACTCCAGGTTGTTGAAAAGGAACTGGAAGGACTCCGCGAGGAAGGTCAAAAGCTGAAGGCGATTTGGGAGAGCGAGAAGAAGATCGTAGAAAAGGTGAAGAGCCTAAAAGAGCAAATTGAGCAGACGAAGCTTGCTTCAGAAGCCGCGGAGCGAAGAGGCGAGCTTGAGAAAGCGGCTGAGCTTCGCTATGGGAAATTAACCGCACTCCAAAAAGAGTTTGCAGATGCAACCCAGTCAACCGGTGAGCGCAAGTCGGCCACCTTACTCCGCCAAGAGGTGACGGAAGAAGATATTGCCGAAGTGGTATCGAAGCGGACCGGCGTCCCCGTTTCAAAAATGATTGAAGGTGAAGGCCAGAAACTGATTGATATGGAATCAAGGCTTGCGACTCGAGTGATTGGTCAACGGCCAGCTCTAGAGGCAGTAGCGAATGCCGTTCGCAGGTCCCGTGCAGGCCTTCGAGAAGCCCATCGTCCAATGGGAAGTTTTTTGTTTCTGGGGCCTACTGGGGTAGGGAAAACAGAAACAGCAAAGGCGCTAGCTGAGTTCCTCTTTGATAGTGAGTCCTCGATGGTTCGGGTGGATATGAGTGAGTACATGGAGAAGCATTCAGTGGCCCGTCTGATTGGAGCCCCTCCAGGCTATGTGGGATATGAAGAGGGTGGAACACTGACGGAGGCGATTCGACGTCGTCCGTATTCTGTAATCCTTTTGGATGAGATCGAGAAGGCGCATCCTGATGTATTCAACATTTTCCTCCAGGTCTTGGATGATGGTCGGATTACCGATGGGCAAGGGCGCACAGTGAATTTTAGCAATACCTTGATCATCATGACCTCGAATATTGGAAGTCAGATTATTTTAGGTGAGAAAAATCCTGTGATTCGAGATTCAAAGATTCAAGAGGCGATTCGAGCTCATCTAAAGCCCGAGTTTATCAATCGAATTGATGAGATTGTGATTTTTGATCAGCTTGGAAAACAAGATCTTCACCAGATTATTGCGCTTTATGTGAATAAACTGAACGAGCAGTTAAAAGATCGCGGCGTGAGGATTGAGCTGACTGAGGCGGCACAAGATCGTTTGTTGGAAGAGGGATATGATCCCGATTTTGGCGCTCGCCCGATGAAGCGTGTGTTTCAAAAACGAATTCAAGACCGCTTAGCAATCGAGCTTTTGAAAGGCTCCTTCAAGCCAGTTGAAACAGAGCAGGGAATTGTTCCCAAAATTGCTCGAGTCGATTTTGATTCGAAACATGAGGAGTTTTTGATTTCTTAATCAAGAATCTTTCCTGGATTCAGTAGCCCCTTCGGGTCAAAAGAGAGTTTCACGGCCTTCATGAGGAGTAATTCTTGTGGAGAACGAGAAAAGTGAATTGCATGTTTCTTCAGAAGCCCAATTCCGTGTTCGGCCGACACGGAGCCTTTAAAGTGTTCTAGTATTTTAAAGAGCTCATGGTCTGAGGCTTGGGTGTCTTTCTTAAATTGTGTGAATTCCATTGCTTCTGGCTTTTGGATAAAAATATGGAGATTTCCATCTCCAATGTGACCAAAGAAGAAGACTTTGAATTGAGGGAACGCTTCTGCGTAACGCTGTTCTATTTCTCCGTAGAATTGGTTTAACAGGGCAACCGGAACTGAAACATCCTCTTGGTGCACAGAGTGGCCAGATAAGATGCTTTCAGCCACTCCCTCGCGGTAGTGCCAGAGGTCTTTCTTTTCTTTTTCATTCTGAGCCATGATGCCATCGAGGACCAGGCCTTGTTCAAAGATCTCGCCCAAGACTTGTTCTGCTTCTTCGAAATTCGTATTCTCAAGCTCCATCAGTGCATAAACTTTGCCGGGAGTTTGAAGGGGCATGGGTTTATGAAAATGCTCCGTGACGGATTGGAGAGAGGCGTGATCCAGGCACTCAAAAGCACTGAGATTAGAGAACTTTTTCCGAGCGAAGCGGAAAAGGCTGAGAAGGGAATCAAAGCTTTCTAATGAAAAGAAA
This sequence comes from Oligoflexia bacterium, assembly GCA_903858975.1. Classification (GTDB taxonomy): domain Bacteria; phylum Bdellovibrionota; class UBA1018; order UBA1018; family CAIMNF01; genus CAIMNF01. The sequence continues at coordinate 2,204 of CAIOKW010000231.1, forward strand.
AAGACAAGAGTAGAGCGGGGAAGGGGGCAGAGTTTCAGAGTGGCTTCGGTAATGATTCCTAAAGTGCCTTCGCTTCCCACCATTAGTTGTCGGAAGTCATAGCCGGTATTGTTTTTCTCGAGCTCCTGATTGAAGTGATGGACTTCTCCGTTCATGGTCACCACAGTCTGTCCTAAGACCCAGTTACGGGTATTACCATAACGAATCACACGCACACCGCCAGCATTGGTCGCAATATTTCCACCAATGGTGGAAGACCCTTTCGAGGCAAAGTCTACGGGCCAGGTGAGGCCTAAAGGAGCGCAGTATTGATGAACGGCTTCAGTAATTGCCCCAGCGCCCACTTGGAGCGTGAGAGCACCTTCATGAATCGGGCCGATTGCGTTCAGGCGAATGAGAGATAAAACCACTTCGCCTTGGGTTGCGACGGCTCCACCCGATAAGCCGGTTCTCCCGCCGGAGGGAATGATCGCGACGGCATGAAAATGAGCCGATTTTAGAATCGCAGAAACCTCAGCGGTCGATTCGGGAAACAAAACGGCACTCGCGTTTGGCGTCAGTGCTTTACTCCAATCTTGTGCGTAAAACTGAAGCTCGGAGGCTTCAGTGGAAATTTGATTGGGATTCAAAAGGCTTCGAATTTCAGTCAAAAAACTGTCGATGGTTTTCATTGAAATCAGAATGCACCGTTCTTGGCAAGGGGGTCAAGCC
>CAIOKW010000232.1 GCA_903858975.1 Oligoflexia bacterium
CGGGATCCATTGTATGTAGAGCAAAGAGTGCAAGAAATTGCCATGAAGGCAAATGCTACGCCCGAGATGGTGAGAACCTTGAGTGAGTTACGCGTACATTCTGCAATTTTTAATCCCATTAAGATTGCACGAGAGCTTTGGCTCGATCGTTTTTTCTTGCTCGCTCTCATTGGCTTTTTTAGCTTTGAGATCTACGCCTTGGTCCACATTTTAGTACCCATTTCCTTTACTTGGTTTGTGTTGATTTTTATCCTGCTGATTCCAGGTCTCATCTTCTACTCTCGGAACATCAAGAGTGTGGTGATTGAAACGATGGAGGAGCTTTTTCGAAATGCTCCCATGGTGGCAAAGATCACTAAAACCAAACGTGTGATTTTTGGACACACGCACCGGGAGCTCCATACAGCAGTCGATCAAACCGAAGTTATCAATACGGGTACCTGGTCACCGGCATTCAAAGATCCCGAGTGTAGAGAAATGATTGCGAGAAAGTGTTTTGCTTGGATTCGCGCTAAAGATCCAGAGAAGTCTATTGAGCGCACTGCTGATCTTTATGTTTGGAAGGATCCTGGCCTAGAAGTCGTTCCTGTAAGAAAGTAGCCCATTATGCACAAAGTGACCCTGAAAGATATTGAAGCCGCTCAAGAGACCCTCGGACAAATACTGGCTCCGACGCCGATGATTAAGAATGATATGCTCTCTCAACTCTATGGTTGTGAGGTCTATTTAAAACTTGAGACCCTTCAGCCGACAGGATCGTTTAAAATCAGGGGCGCGAGCTATCGGATTTCAAGATTGAACGAGGATGAGCGAAAGCGCGGGGTCATTGCTGCGAGTGCGGGGAATCACGCCCAAGGTGTTGCGTGGGGAGCTCGGCACTTTCATACCTCTTCTCTCATCGTCATGCCGGAAACAGCGGCGCTCATGAAGGTCACGAATACGAAGAACTTGGGGGCGACAGTTCACCTAGAAGGTAACAACTATGATGAAAGTTACCAAGCGGCCCAAAGGATCATGCAGGAAACGGGACGGACGTATGTTCATGCTTTTCATGACCCTCTCGTGATTGCAGGACAAGGAACCATAGGGCTTGAGATTTTATCGCAACTTCCAGACGTGGACTATGTAGTTACATCAATTGGTGGAGGCGGGCTTTGCGCCGGAATGGGCACGGCCATTAAAGCGCTGAAGCCTTCGGTTCAGATTATTGCGTGCCAAGCTGAAAGCGTCTCCTCGATGGCGAAATCTCTACAAAGTAAAACCTTAGTAGAAAGCCCTAATCTTGGAACCCTCGCAGACGGGATTGCAGTTCAGAAGGCAAATCCCGACATGTTCGCAATGCTTTCTCCCTTAGTCGATCACGTTTTTACCTCAGATGAGGAAGAAATCGCTATGAATGTTCTTCGGTTTATGGAAAAAGCGAAGCTTGTGGTTGAGGGGAGTGCTGCGATTATCTTAGGAGCGCTCGATCGATACCAAGATCAGTTTGAAAATAAAAAGGTCGTCTTGGTGGTTTGTGGTGGGAACATCGATGTGAACTTGATTTCAAGAATTATTGATCGAGGATTAATGAGGTCTGGACGTCGGGTTCACCTGAAGGTTCAAATCTTAGATCGTCCAGGTTCACTCTCTAAGCTCACCGCTTTGATCGCAGGGCTGAAAGCTAACATCCTTCAGGCCACTCATGACCGTTCAGAAATGAAGATCAGGCTCGATGAAACCGATGTGGAATTGATGCTGGAGACGCGGGGTCCAGATCATACGGCAGAAGTGATTACCGCTCTTGAAAAAGAGTGCCGCAATGTTCAAGTAATTTACTGAAGGGCTTTTCTCGCCTCAATTCGATCATCAAAAAAGAATTTTTCAGTTCCGATAATTTGATAATCCTCATGTCCCTTGCCGGCGATCAGAACAAGGTCACCGGGCTTTGCGCGATGAATCGCCTCTCGGATTGCTTTTGAGCGATCAGGAATAACAATGTAGTTTTCTTTCGCAATACCGGATTCGATCTCGTTGATGATTTGGCTTGGGTTCTCGGTTCGAGGATTGTCGCTCGTTACGATCACAAAATCAGAGAGGCGAGTCGCAATTTCTCCCATCACGGGACGTTTCGTTTTATCTCGATCCCCTCCGCAGCCAAAAACCGTGATGATGGTTCTTCCTTGGATTGCGGACAGCACTTTTTCGAGTGCCTCGGGCTTATGGGCGTAATCCACAAATACGGAAATGCCCTTGTCGTTTGGAATGTATTCCATCCGTCCCGGAACTCCCGAAAAAGTAGCGAGGGATGCACAGGCTTTTTCTGGAGGAATTCCCAATCCTACTGTCACCGATAAAGCTGCGAGGATATTCTCGGTTTGGAATGCCCCAAAGAGGGGGCAGGTCGCTTCATGCCATTGACCGGCAAGCAGGACCTCAAAGATAATCCCAGAAGACGTGTTTCTCAGGTTTCGAATTTGATCATGAGGGGAGTAACCAAAAACGCTTTCGTTCTCACGGATCAGTCTTGCACCAAAGGCAGAGTCTTGATTGGAATAGCAAGTGGTCTGTTTACCGAGGCTTTCGGTATATCGAGAGTGAATCGTAAACAGGAGGGCTTTCGCATTGAAGTAATGATCGAGTGTTGGATGGTAATCCATGTGTTCGCGGCTTAGGTTCAGGAAACAGGCGGCATCCCACGCAATCCCATAGCAGCGGTCTTGATGAAGAGCGTGAGAGGAGGCTTCCATCACAATAGCCTGAGCCCCTTGCTCTTTCATTTCCGAAAACCATTTTTGGATCGTCAGTGCATCGGGTGTAGTGTTTGCGGTTTCAATTTCGTGGCCTTTGAAAAATCCACCATTGGTTCCGAGTCGAGCGCACGGGATTCCATTGGTCTCAAGGAGATGATGAATGAGGTAGGTCGTGGTGGTCTTACCGCTGGTTCCGGTGACACCAATCATTTTTAATGAATGAGTGGGATTGCCGTACATTTCACTCGCAAGCTCTGCAAGTTTCTTCCGGGCGTCCGTTCCAAGAGCCGTGACCCCTGGGATCCCTACATCGCGTTCAGAGTAAACTTTCGAGGCACCTTGATTGAGTGCTTCTTGAATGAATAAGTGGCCATCGTATTTGGCTCCCTGAAGGGCAAAAAAGATGGATCCTGGTTTTACTTCTTTTGAATTGGCGGTGATGTGCATAGTCCTACTCTTCTAGGAAGAGGGTAACATTAAGACGGGGAGAAATCACGACGCCACTCTCAGGAGTCTGGTGTCGAATGAGTCCGAACCCATGAATTTGCACCTGAGGCATAAAGGGTTTGAGCGCCCGGATCGCTTCCTGGGGAGTGAGTCCCAAGACCGATGGCATGATCGGGTGATCTAGATTTACTTCTTTCGTGCTTTCAATCGATTGCTCGGTAATTTCGGCACTGGATTGGGCCACTTTGATCACTTGAGCATCCACAGGAGAGTTGTGAGCTGGAGTCGGTGTGGTTTCAACGAGTGGAATATGAATTTTTTCTGTAGTGGGGATTGAGAATCGGCTCACCACTTGCTTTAAAACTTTTGAGTAGAGCGGCGCTGCTGTTTCCCCCGCGTAGTAAACGCCACGCGGATGATCGAGGAGCGTTAAAATGGTAATCGGTTGTTTCACACCCACCGGAAAACCGATGAAGGAAGCAATGTGGCGAGAAGTAGAATACTTGCGGGTTTTGGGATCTACGGTTTGAGCGGTCCCGGTTTTGCCCGCGATCAAATAGCCTTCCACTCGAGCCTTATGGCCGGTTCCTTTTTCACCTTCAGTTACTCCGACGAGTGCTTCAGTCGCATCTTTAGCCGCTCCCGCCTTTAGAACCGGAATTCTTTTGATAATTTCTTTGTCTTTCCGTTTAAGCAAGGTGGGCTCAACGAGATATCCGCCGTTTGAGATCGCGGCATAGGCGCGGATCATTTGCATCGGGGTCACCATTACGCTCTGACCAAATCCCATGGTTGCAAGGGTGAGTGGCTTAATGTTCTTGGCTTGAGCCGGCATCCATCCTGCGATTTCACCGGGCATTCCAATGCCGGTACGAGCTCCGAGTCCAAGTTCTTTCATGCTGGCAATGGTTCTCTCGGCCCCCATCTTCAGTGCAAGCTCTGCTGCAACCACGTTTGAAGAAACTTCGATCATTTTCTTCATCGTGATCATACCAAATTTTTCATGAGCCTCGGCTTCGCTGATGGTTCGTTTTTGAATCACGAGTTTTCCGTAATGACCAAACATCTGATCATTGACCTTCACTACGCCTTTGTTAATGGCAGACGCAAGCATGAGTGGCTTCATGGTGGAGCCAGGTTCATATCCGTCAGTAATGGCTGTAACTTTTTTCACGCCCCGTCGGGAGGGAGCCTGAGCGAGCGCAAGAATTTCACCATTGTTCGAATCCATTACGATGACCATCCCGGAATCGGACTGGGTGTGTTCAATGGATTCATTGAGCGCTTCTTCAACTGAATACTGAAGGGAGGAGTCAATGCTGAGGCTCACGCTTTCGCCATCTTGCATTTTGGTTTGAGAATTTGAATCGATGAGGGTTGGGCGTCCGAGAGCATCTTTAAATGCATCCACTGATGCGCTCTTCCCGCGGAGCATGCTGTTTTTCCAAAGCTCGATTCCTTCGAGTCCTTCGGTGTCTACGTTTACCGATCCAATGAGAGAGCTTGCGACTTCTCCGTGGGGGTAAACCCGTTTCATCTCTTTTACAATCCAGAGGCCTTCAGGCATGTCGCCATTGGGATGAACGAGTCCCGTCTTTCGAAGGTGTTCCATGCGATCATCGCTGATGTGACGCTCAAACCAAGTAAATGCTTTCTTCGAATCTAAGCGCTTTTTCAATGCTTGAGGCGAGGTTCCCATCGCATGAGCTAAGAGGTGAAGCGTCGATTGGGACTTTAGAATTTTTTGTGGGCTACCGGCAAGAGAAGACGTTTCGAGATTAATGGCAAGAGGCTCGCCGGTTCGATCCATGATGAGACCGCGTCGTGGCTTCATGAGGATCTTTGATTCAAATTGTCTCCTTGCGAGAGTTGAAAGTTTTGGGTCATGAATGATCTGGAGCCAGGTGGAGCGAACCAGCATTCCCACTGAAATCAGGCCGAAAACACTGATCACGAGTGAAAGTCTCATGCGCATCGATGGAGTTTGGTAAAAAGCGGTTCCCACTGTGTTCCTAGTCCTTCATTTGAATGAGTTTCTCCGGAGTAGGAGGACTCAGTTTAAATTTTTGCTTCGCAATCGCTTCCAGTCTTCTGGGTGAACGCAATTGAGCAACGCGAAGTTCGAGCTTTTCACTTTCAAGCTTGAGGTTATGTAAAGTTTTGTTGGCTTGGTCGAGTTCGTAGGTAGTGTGGACCACGGTCAATCGCAACCAAACGGTAGCAAAAGAGAATGCGATCAAAACCGGAATCGTCCACATCGGGAAGAACTTGTTCATCTAGAAAAAGCGTAACGTGATCAATAAAAAGATGCAATGCGAAGAGACTTACGTCAAAAAATTGATGCTCTTATTTTCGGACGGCTAAACGAAGCTTAGCGCTTCGGGATCGAGAGTTTTCTTCCACTTCCGAGTCATCTGCTTGAATGGGTTTTTTATGGGGAAGGGTGTAGATCTCTTTTTTCTTAAATTCTTCTTTTACGAGCCGATCTTCGAGCGAGTGAAACGAAAGAATCGCTAAGTGGCCTCCCGAAGCCAGTGCAGGGAAAACTTTGGAAATCAAGGTCTCGAGTTCCTTCAGTTCTTCATTGATTTCAATTCTGAGTGCTTGAAAGCTGCGAGTGGCAGGATGAATCCCCTTGTAGCGCATCGGAGGCGGAAAAACCGAAGAAATCGCTTCTGCAAGGGCGAGAGTATCGCTCGGGAGTTGGCTTTTTGCGCGAAGGTCAATCAGCTTTCTTGCGATTTTTCTCGAAAGTCGTTCCTCACCATACTTCCACAAGACGTCAGCGAGTTCAGACTCACTCACTTGTTTGAGCCACTCAGAAAGCGGGATTCCGCGAGTGGTATTCATTCGCATGTCGAGGGGGGCGCTGAAGCGGAAGCTAAATCCACGCGTATCCGAATCGATTTGGTCGCTGGAGATGCCGAGATCTGCCAAAAGTCCATAAATCGGCCGCTCGCCGACGGCGTTTAAGGACTCACTAAAAGAGCAGTGATGCATTTCGAGTAAGCCTTGTTCAATGCTGTCTTTGAAGCGAACCTGATTTCGGGCAATCGCATCGGGGTCTCGGTCCACGCCTAGAACGCGGTGCTTCATTAATTGAGGGTGCTTTTTGATTTTTTCGATCAAATTCGAGCTATGGCCACCACCGCCGAGCGTACAGTCAATAATGACTCCAGGTGTCGCGGTTTCAGGCAGCGCAAGGAGTCCCTCCAGCAAAAAATCCGTGATGGATTCAAGAAGGATCGGAATATGGCGAGTAATATCTAATGATTTCACTTGTTTCAGCTCACTCCACTCGGTAACCTAGGGACGTGGAAAAAAACCCCTATTTGATCCCTAATACTAATCGCATTTACACCAATGTGCGAAAGCAAAAAATCGCTCGCGACATTTTAGAGCGATACACTGGAAGTACGATCAAGCAATTCCAGAAACAAATCATTCTGACAAACTTCGAGTACTATCTCGATCGCTTCGCAGTGCTAAGTAATGGGATCAAAACTCGCGGCTCTGCAATGAGTGCAGTGCACTCTCCAAAAGATGGCGTGTCCATCATTAACTTTTCAATCGGATCTCCAACCGCAGCCCTCATCATCGAGTGCTTGTCAGTGATTGATCCTAAAGCCGTTTTATTCTTAGGAATGTGTGGTGGCTTGCACCGCTCTTTGAAAAAAGGGGACTTTATTGTTCCAACCGCGGCAATTCGCGATGAAGGTGTGTCTCATCATTTCCTTCCTCGTCAAGCGCCGGCACTTCCGACCTTCAAGATCCAAAAATTCGTTTCAGAGATTCTCGTCGAAAACGGACACGATTACCGTACCGGTGTGGTTCACACGACGGATTATCGTTTCTGGGAATTCAACGATAAATTTAAGGCTGATCTTTATCATGAACGTGCTCTTGCGATTGATATGGAAACCGCAACCCTCTTCGTGGTGGGCTTCGCAAGCAAAGTACCGATTGGCGCGCTTTTGTTGGTTTCAGATTTACCCTTGAAACGAGGCGGAATTAAGACAAAACGTTCAGCAACTTCTGTTTTTAAGAAATATACAGATATGCATCTGGAAATTGGAATTAAGTCGATGAGTGAAATCGCAGATCGCGGTGAGCAAATTCGACACTACAAGTGGTAGGCAACTGACTATGGACATGATTCAAAAAGTAATCGAATTTTTCACCAATGATTTAGCAATCGATCTCGGAACTGCGAACACGCTCGTGTTTTCAAAAGGCCGAGGACTCATCATGAATGAACCCTCTGTGGTTGCCATTCACCGAAACGCTCGCGGGCAAACACGAGTCCTTGCGGTCGGTAAAGAAGCAAAAGAGATGCTCGGAAGAACTCCAGGTTCCATTCAAGCCATTCGTCCTTTGAAAGATGGCGTGATCGCCGATTTCGAAGTGACCCAAGCCATGCTCAAGTACTTCATTACGAAAGCATCTGAAGGCCGCAGCTTCATTCGTCCACGAATCATGATTTGTATTCCTTACGGGATTACCCAAGTTGAGAAGCGCGCAGTGAAAGAATCTGCCCAATCAGCGGGTGCGCGCGAAGTGTATTTGATTGAAGAGCCGATGGCAGCTGCCATCGGAGCCGGTCTCCCGATTCGTGAGCCGAGCGGAAACATGATCGTCGACATTGGTGGGGAACTACCGAAGTTGCCGTGATTTCATTAGGCGGGATTGTTTATTCTAAGTCAGTTCGGGTTGCAGGCGATAAGTTTGACGACGCGATTGTGAACTACATTAAGCGAAAATACTCACTCCTCATCGGAGAGAGAACTGCAGAGCAGATCAAACTTGCCATTGGTTGTGCATACCCATTTGAAGAAGAGCGCACGTTTGAAGTCAAGGGTCGCGATCTGATTTCAGGTGCACCTAAAACCATTGAATTGAATAGCGAAGAGATTCGAGACGCACTTGCAGAGCCTGTATCTGCGGTAGTGGATGCAATTAAAATTGCACTCGAGAGAACTCCTCCAGAACTTGCGGCCGACATTGTTGACAATGGAATCGTGCTTGCGGGCGGCGGAGCCCTCCTTTCAAATCTCGATATTCTGATTAAAGAAAAGACTGGCCTTCCGGTCACCGTTGCAGAAGATCCATTGACCTGTGTGGTTCGCGGATCAGGTAAAGCGCTTGAGGATCTTGATCTTCTTCGCAAAGTTACCGTGATGTAAGCGAGTTCGCTTCAGATGGCTTATAACAAACGCGATCATTATTACCATAAAGCAAAGGAAGATAACTTTGCCGCGCGCTCAATTTATAAGTTAGAAGAAATTGATCAAAAATTTAAGATCATTAAATCAGGCATGAATGTGCTCGATCTGGGTGCCGCTCCTGGTTCATGGTCTCAGTATCTCTCTCAAAAAGTGGGCGAGAAAGGGCGAGTGCTTGGAGTAGATCTCATTCAAGTGGAGCTCACACTTCCGAATGCTGTTTTCATTCACGCTGACCTCTATGATCTCAACCTCGATCAGACGTTCATTGAAAACGGGTTCCAGCCCGTGTTTGATGGCGTATTTTCAGATATGGCCCCACGGACTACCGGAGTTCGCGTGACCGATCAAGCGCGGTCGATGGAACTCTGTGAGCTTGCCCTTCGTGTGGCAGATCGTTTCCTGCGACCGGGTGGAAATTTCGTGTGTAAGTTTTTTCATTCCGATGATTTTCAAGAACTGAAGAAAATGATGGAAGCGCGATATGGAAAAGTTGAAGTCCTGCGACCGAAGAGCACCCGTAAGGAATCCAAAGAGATCTTCTTGATCGGAATCTCTAAGAAGAAATTGGCCCCCGCTGCTCCCGTGCCCCAGGAGTAAGAGCTCTTTTCTCAACGATTCTCATTGTAAATGCCTATAATTACACATGTTTTATTGACAAAATAGATCGTGTTGCTTATCCTCCGCGCCGTAGGAATCGCCGATGGAGGCCAAGATGAAAACTATTCTGAGTTCAACACGATTATTGTCCGCATTCATGATCTTCTTCCTGGGTCTGACGTCTGGAGCCGAAGCGAGAAAGTGGAATCCTACTTACTTGAAGCCCTTGATCCGCGTTACCGCAGAATCAGAGCCGGGTAAGGTGAGTACTATTGGAATTAGAATCACCGAGCAAAAAGAGATTGTATCGTTCTATACCCAGCTTCCGAGCGGGGCGATTGTTGAATACAATGTCGATCAATTAACAGACTATCAGGTTCTCATTCGCCACAGTGGATATGATTTGGTGCATGTAAAGGCCCTGGATCGAAAAGGGAAGTCACTCTTAGTCAGTATTCGGTATGTGAGAAATGTAATGGATAAGAGGACCGGTTCACATCGGTTTTTCATCCAATACAATCCGAATCTTGATGATTATCAGATCTTTGATGAGAGCGGGCGCCCGTTTACGAGCGCTCATGTGGCGACGCATCGAAATCTGGTTGGAATGCCTGTGGGAATTGAGGAAATTCACACCCAACAGTGATAGAGTGTTTCCATGTCTCAAAAATTAGAGTGTCAAGGCTGGATCCAAGAAGCTGCTCTCCGCATGCTTCGTAACAATCTTCATCCGGATGTGGCTGAAGACCCTGAAAACCTCGTGGTTTATGGTGGAATCGGGAAGGCGGCCCGCAACCATGAATCGCATCGCGTGATTCAGGAAACTTTAAAGACACTGAAGAATGACGAAACCCTTTTGATCCAAAGTGGGAAGCCGGTAGCAGTTTTTAGGTCCCATGAAAATGCGCCTCGCGTGTTGCTATCAAACTCCATGCTTGTCCCCAAATGGGCGACTTGGGAGCATTTTAACGAACTCGATCGAGCGGGCCTCATGATGTACGGCCAAATGACGGCGGGGAGTTGGATTTACATCGGAACTCAAGGGATCGTTCAAGGAACTTACGAAACTTTTGCAGAAGCCGGAAGAAAACATTTCGGCGGAGATCTGAAGGGCCGTGTCGTACTGACGGCAGGCTTAGGTGGAATGGGTGGCGCGCAGCCACTGGCCGCTTCAATTGCAGGGGCAGTATCGCTCAGCATTGAGATTGATCCGATTCGAGCGAATCGACGAATTGAGACTCGCTATCTCGATGAGCTCTATGAAAATTTAGATAAAGCCTTAGCTGCAGTTGAATCGGCTAAAAAGAAAAAAGAAGCCAAATCCATCGGCGTGATCGGAAACGCGGTCGATGTTCTTCAAGAGCTTTTACGTAGAAATTTTCTTCCAGACCTCGTTACAGATCAAACCAGTGCCCACGATGAGTTGAATGGGTATGTTCCGCATGGAGTATCTCTGGAAGAGGCGGAAGAGCTTCGGGCTTCAGACCCTGAACATTATAAAAAGCTTTCCGTTGCCAGTATGGGCAAGCATGTTGAGGCGATGCTCGAGTTTCAAAAGCGAGGTTCCATTGTTTTTGACTATGGAAACAACATTCGCGCACAGGCCGTCAAAGCGGGAGTGGCAAACGCATTTGATTTCCCTGGATTCGTTCCCGCGTACATTCGCCCTCAATTTTGTGAGGGACGGGGTCCCTTTCGCTGGGTAGCGCTTTCGGGAGATCCAGCCGATATCGCAGTCACAGACCAAGCCTTGAAAGAACTTTTTCCAGAACATGAGGGTCTCCACCGTTGGCTAAAAGTTGCAGGGGAGCGAATTGCGTTTCAGGGTCTCCCTGCCAGAATCTGCTGGCTTGGCTTTGGCGAGCGCGTAAAAGCGGGACTCCTCTTTAATGAACTCGTACGCACTGGAAAAGTGAAGGCTCCCATTGTGATTGGCCGAGATCACTTAGATTGTGGATCGGTGGCTTCTCCGAATCGCGAAACCGAAGCGATGAAAGATGGATCAGACGCAGTAGCGGATTGGCCGATCTTGAACGCTCTCATCAACAGTGTGAATGGCGCATCCTGGGTGAGCCTTCATCACGGAGGAGGCGTCGGGATGGGATACTCGATTCATTCAGGAATGGTCATCGTAGCGGATGGTACAAAAGAAGCAGAGGAGCGCATCAGTCGCGTACTCACTTCTGATCCAGGAATGGGAATCGTTCGTCACGCCGATGCGGGATATGAAACCGCGATTGAAATTGCGAAAACCCAACTCCCTGTTTATGGCGCACGCATGCCTATGATTGATTCAGGTAAATAAAATGGCACAAAAGAAATCTGCATCGACAGTTCAAGCTTTTATTCATGCATCCCAGGTTTATACCGGGGAGGGAATTCTCCTAAAAGAGGGACGGATGATCGACTCTGCTGATGTGGGGACGATTCCCGATGGAGCGGTAGTTTTTGATTCAAAAAAGATTCTTTGGGTAGGGCCTACTTCCGAGCTTCCGCTCAAATATAAATCAGTCAAAAAAACGAGCCTGAAAAACAAACAGGCGATCATGCCGGGTCTGATTGATTCACATACTCACCTCGTGTTTGCAGGTTCAAGAGCACATGAGTTTGCTCGCCGATGTGCAGGTACTACGTATCAAGAGATTGCCAACGAAGGCGGCGGAATTCTCACCACCGTCAAGTCCACGCGTGAAGCAAGCCTGGAGACGCTTTTTGAATTAGCACTGAAGCGCGCCTTAATTTCATACCGTCTCGGAGTCCGAACGATTGAATGCAAATCAGGATATGGACTTGATCATCAAACAGAATTGAAGTGTTTAGAGGTGGTGAAGCATTTAAAACAGGCGCTCCCTCAGATGACGTTTATTTCCACTTATTTGGGTGCGCATGCAATTCCTACCGACCAAAAGAAATCTCAGTACCTTGACGAGATCCTCCATAAAACACTTCCTGAAGTGAAGAAAAAAGGATTAGCGGAATTTTGCGATGTTTTTGTGGATGAAGGCTACTTCAGTTTGTCAGAGGGTGAGCGAATTCTGAGAGCCGCAAAGAAGCTTGGGTTTAAGCTCAAGATTCATGCAGATGAAATGGGGAATACAGAGTCTGCGCGCCTTGCGGCCAAAGTAGAGGCTCATTCAGCAGATCATCTTCTTAAAATTTCAGATAAAGGAATTCAGGCATTGGCCAAGGCGGATACCGTTGCAACGCTTCTTCCGGGTACCGCGTTCTATTTGAAAGCAGCCTATGCTCCTGCAAGAAAAATCCTCGATGCCGGAGCCCGTGTTGCGATCGCAACTGATTTTAATCCAGGCTCTTGTTATTCTCTGAACCTTCCACTCATGATGAATCTGAGTGCACTTCAAATGGGAATGAACTTGGGTGAAATTTTCGCAGGGGTGACCTATTCCGCGGCCGCTAGTCTTGGGCTTGAGACACGGAAGGGCACGCTTTTGCCAGGATATGATTCGGACTTTGTGGTGTTACCGTACGAACACTTCGAGGAGATGTACTACCGGATGGGGTGGTAGAAAACTCAAGTTTTTTGACGCTTTGACCGATAGGCCCAGGGGGAGCTCTTGGGTATGCGTTATTCTCTAATGTTCTCATTATGTTATTTCTTGATGCTTGGGTTGCAAGCCCGAGCTGAGAATGCATGCGATCTCCTGGCGAGTGGTGCCAGTACTGTTTTAATCGAGAGTGCGGATTTGATGACGAAGCTTTTCACGACCGATCGCGCTTGTACCAAAGAAGAAAACATCACGGATCTCCTGACTCATGAGGGATCCTACACAGATCCAGATTACGGAAAGCGCTTGGATCAAGCGATTCATAATTTTGAAGCGGGTAAGGGAAAGCCGGGTTGGATTGGTGCCGTATTAAAGGATATCAAGAAATTATCGCCCTCAGAGTATCAGTCACTTCTTTCAAATATTCGCTCCTTTGGAAGCAAAGTGAAGGAAATGAATCCTAAAGAATTAAAACTCTTTAAGGATAATCCTTTCGTTGCTGTTTGGATGGATCACAATCGAGAAAAGGCTGAGACCTACTGCTATGGGGATGATTTCAAAAAAGAATTCAAAGATCTCCAGGCTTCAGAAGTTTATTTGGGTCGGACAGATGCATGTCGGCATATGACTTGGAATGCAATGGCCTCTCGTTTTGGGATGTCGTCGTTTATCGAGAAGTTTGCCACTGCACATGAAACGGGAGCTAAAGATTTGAATCCTGGCGCGAAGCCTGCCCAACCAGCAGGAGTTCCTCCAGGCCTGCCAGGCGGATTTGGAATTGCTCCCAATAGTAAAGATCCGCTTGAAATGGCCAAAATGAAAATGAAGGAAATAGAGGTTGAGCAAGAATTAAATAATTGCCCGAAAGACCACAGTAAGAAATTTATTGGGCTCGATCATGCGATGGATATTCATAACAATTCGGTCGGTAGAAAAGTGGGAGTCAATTCCTGCCCGCACGGCTATTCTTCGCAGGTGATTGAAGCGGGTGTGGTTGCCGCAATCAAAGAAGGAAAGGCTGTTGTTCTCAACTGTCGGGATACGGGTAAGTACATCATTTCAAAACTAGAACCCTCAAATCAATACATGCTGAAGCCCATGGTGAAAGTGAAGATGAAGGTGCCAGCGGCATTGGGTGGAATGGGGAAGGGCGGTCCTAATCCAGTCGGGGTGGGAACTATGGGTGGTCCTGCAACGAAAGAAAAATCAAAAGCAGGCTACTAATTGAAGATCTGACTTAGTCCTTCAACCATTTATCCATCAGCTGATGGACTTCTTCTGAATTCCACTCGCGTCCACCGGTTTCAACCATCAGAATCTTTCGATCTTTATTGATGATGACCGTCAGGGGAATGGCGTGGATATCAAACATCTCAGCGAGCAGATTGTCTTTGTCGGTAAAGATCGGGAACTTCATTCCCAGTTTTGAAATCATGGGTGGTGCTGCTTTTTTTGGATTTTCATCCACATTCACACCCAGAATCTCAAAGCCCTTTGGGCCATAGAGCTCACGAAGTTGAACCATAGACGGCATTTCTTCAACACAGGCTTCACACCAGGTCGCCCAAAAGTTAATCATCATGACTTTATGAGAAAGATCACCGAGTTGCACCTTGGTGTCGTCTAAGTGTGTCATCTCTAAATTCGGAATTTCTGAGCCTTCCACAAGCTCGATCTGCTGGTGCGCGAGTTTGTTCTCTTTCTGGACGGAGGCTTTAATGGCCATGAGAGAGCCCACAACTAAAACCAAGATGACGATGATGGGTATAAAGATGCGCTTCCGGCTCGGGGCTGCATCAGAGAGAAAGGTCGTCGTCGTGGATTCTTGATTTTCAGATTCTTCCATATTTCCTCAGTCTAGCCTAAAATAGAGATGTGGCAAAGAAAACTGGTCAAAGTGGACAAGCAGTTATTGAATACGTGGTTCTTCTTACGGTGATTCTCGGAATGGGGGGAATTCTCAGGTATGGAGTTCAAAAGACGCGAGATAAGCTTTGGAAGTTTATGATTTGCCAAGTCAGTGCGCCGTGTCCTGCGTGCTCGGCAACCGAATCAGCAAAAAAAATGATTCCACAGGGCGGGAATTGCCCGAAATAAAAAAGGATGGAAATGAATCATTCCCATCCTTTTTCAAATCAATTGTGACTGGACTTATTTTTTAGCTGCAGTCGTTTTTGCAGCATCCTTAGCAGGCGCTTTTGTAGCCGTTAAAGCAGCTCCCGCAGTCAGGGTTTCAGTAGCAGTGTTATCGTCCTTAGTGGCAGCTTTTGCGCCAACACCCGCTTTAGCTAGAACACCCGCTTTAGCTAGAACACCAGCGCGAAGAGTCTTAATGACTTCAGGGCGTTCCTTTAACCAACGGATTGAGTTATCGCGACCTTGTCCCATGCGTTCGTCTTGGTAAGAGAACCAAGTACCACTTTTCTCAATGAGATTGTGTTGAACCGCGATATCCAGAAGATCACCTTCTTTAGAGATCCCTTCGCCGTAAAGAATATCAAATTCGATTTCTTTGAAAGGAGGCGCGAGTTTATTCTTCACTACTTTTACGCGGGTACGGTTACCAATCACGTTCTCGCCATCTTTAATCGCTTGGATACGACGAATGTCGAGGCGCATAGAAGCATAAAACTTAAGTGCGTTACCACCGGTAGTGGTTTCTGGGTTACCAAACATCACGCCGATTTTCATACGAATTTGGTTAATGAAAATCACGAGTGTTTTACTGCGGTTGATAGAACCGGTCAGTTTACGAAGCGCTTGAGACATCAGGCGCGCTTGAAGACCCATGTGTGAATCCCCCATCTCGCCTTCGATCTCTGCACGAGGGACCAAGGCTGCGACTGAATCGACCACGAGAATATCAATCCCGCCCGAGCGAACGAGCATGTCCGCGATTTCAAGTGCTTGTTCACCTGTATCGGGTTGAGAGATGAGAAGATCGTCTGTACGAACGCCCAATTTGCGAGCGTAGCCGACATCAAGAGCGTGTTCCGCATCGACATAAGCGGCAACTCCGCCTTGTTTTTGGGCTTCAGCAACTGCATGAAGTGCAAGTGTCGTCTTACCTGAAGATTCAGGTCCGTAAATTTCGATGATTCGACCGCGAGCATATCCGCCGATTCCAAGCGCAAGGTCTAGTCCGAGTGATCCCGTTGGAACCACAGGGATGTCGGCATTCACCAAGGACTCTTCGTTTCCGAGTCGCATGATTGAACCTTTACCGAATTGTTTTTCGATCGTTTGGATTGCGAGGTCAATCGCTTTCCCTTTATTTGCATCGTTTGCTTTAGTGATTTCCATTTGCTGCTCCTTGTTTTTTTCTGTTTTCTTGAGTTGTTTCCGTGTTCAAAATTTGTGCCGTTACTCTTTCAAAAGCTTATTGCAGGCCTCTGGAAGGTTTGCGGAGAAAAGTTTTTCAATCGCTGGAGTGAAAGTAACTTCGTTCTGAAATCCAATCGGACCGATGAGGCTTCCGCGAGGAGGAAGGAGCTCTTTGCAGCCATCTCCCGGTGGAACTGGGTCTTGTTTCACACACAGCTTCGAGTCAAAGGGGCAGCTGATGCGAACATGAAAGTGTTCATTGTGTCCGGGCCAAGGACGAAGTTTGTGAAGCCAGGGGAGTTCTTTCTCGTCCAGAACCGAGCAGAGATAGGTCTTAATTGCTGGGTTTACGAAAATACGTTCGACCTTCGGATCCGAAGAAGCCATTTTCAGTTTGAGAATTTGTTCTTGTGTGAACACGCTTGGATCAACGAGACCATTGGCGTTCAGCATGTCTACCATGGGAAGATTGTTTCGTTCATCCAAGGTCAGGCTGCGAACGCGTTGTTCAGGGTGAGTCCAAAACCAAATATCTACATCGAGGCCCATTTGGTGGCTGGCATGCCCGAAGGGGAGTGGTCCTCCGCGTGCTTGCGCGATGTCACCGATCAGGAGGCCTGAGCCCAGAGAGTCGATGGTCTTTGAAAGGTTAGTGATGAATTCGATTAGTTCAGGGTGAGCAAATTGTCGATTTCGATAGAGGCGCATCGATTGGTATCCGATGCCGTCAGGGGAAATTTGTTTTGCGCCTCGAATGCAACCCGAAGAATAAAACCCAATGGCTTCAGGGTTACCTGCACTTGGACCGCTCACGGTGCTCCATGCGTTGGTCGGCTCGGGTGTGCCGGTTGTTCCAGGCAATTGAGCATGCGAACAAAAACCAAACAAAGCACTGACAAGTAAACTTAAGCCCCGAATCCTCATTCTTTAGAAATAGCGTTTTTTGGCCGCAAATGTAAAGAAAGAAGTGTCAAAAACTCAGCAGCTTGAATTTTGCCCTAAAAATACCTGCAATCGCGCCCATTTTCAACGCGAGGCGGCCAAGAGGGTTTTTGTGCGCCGAGTTATTTTTGGAAATGGTGAAGAAATCCGGTTCGAATTCCATCGACCACGGCCTGAAGGCGCGACGGGTAGGCGAAGCTTTTGCCATGGTAGTTGCCCATGAGATCGTTTTTGGCCAGACGGCTGAACTCACTTGCATGGTCATAATGAAGGCATTCCAGGTAAACCATTAAGCTCGTGGTGTTGCGACGGCTAATATAGAGGTTTCGAGCGTAGACTCCGTCTTGCACTCGAATGGAGGTGAGAAACTCAGCAGTATTTTGAAGCTTGAGGTTCAAGCTTTGAGACATTCCTTGAATCATGTCTGCCGCAAGGTCTACAGATGCATTGAAGCGGCGAGTTTCCAAGAGATGATTGAACATCAGGCTTCTTACGTAGCGGGAGCCGGTTTCTTCTTTTCTGAAGCCACCCGGAACAAACGCTTCAATGGAGTTATCTTGGTTTTGAAGTTGATCGGATTGATTCGCATCGTAGTGGATGTCGATGACAATGTCGGGCTGAACTTGATCAATCAGTTGAGAGCGAGCTTCAAGGTCAGCGCCCGTAATAAAAAATTGGGTCCGTTGATTGGGCGTATAAGCCTTTTTTGCTTCGGGGGCATTTCTGACGGCACCGAGAATGCTGGAGTCTGGAAGAGAAAGATAAGGACTCATCCATGCATCAAGGCTGTTATAAAAATACTGGTTGAAGAATGGGCTAGTATCAAAGGTAGCGGGATCAAGCGGAGAAACGGCACCATCTTCAGTTCGTGTGAGATAAACAGTAGCGCCCAAGGACTCAAAGGCATTCGCAGTGAGAAGTGCGGTCCAAAGATTCAGTTGCCCCTCGCTCACCTTTTGATTCTGAATCCTGACATATTTGCCTGTGTCGGTGTCCCAGTCTGGGGTTCCCATGTGGCCTGGATCAATGAGAATTTTAAGGCCAGCAAGCGGTTGGGTTTCCGCTGGGTTCTTCACTTGTTTTGAAATTTGATTGAGTTTCGCGAGTAGTGCTTCTGTGTTGGTGCTGGGAGCGGACTTGAGAAAGTCCACCCCATATTCTAAGAAGCCTTCAGGGAGAAGATGAGAGAAAAAATCTTGAAAGAGCGAAACACCTTGATCATCGACTGAGAGATAGCGTCTGAGACCCGCATCCGGATCAAGAATATTTAAGTTGGCTTCAAAGTCAGGCCGGGTGACTTCTTGACTTAAGGGAAAGCCTGAAAAGTTCGGGCTACTTTCTGGGGGCACGCCCAAGTCTTTCAAGACGAGGCTAAACTTTCGAAGTCGATCTGAAGTGCCATTGAATTGAAAGCGTTCGGTTTGGAAGTGAGACTTTCGCGGGTTTACGTAACCTACTTGATCATCCATTTCATAGGCAAAACCCAATGAGCTTAGAAAGGTGCTTAGCGTGAGCAGGTAAAACGTAAAACTTCTCAAAATCATTCCCCCAAATACAGTACCCGGATACTAGTCAGAGAATGCGGTAAGTCAACTGGAAATAATGGTCCAGGAGCAGATAAAGGCCGAGGGCGATCAGGCCCGCCAGGAGGTCGTCTAGAATTACTCCTAGAGCTTGTATAGGGCCGATTTCAAAGCGTTTTCCCCAATGGTCAAGCTGGCGAATGGGAGGGGGTTTGAGGGCATCGAAAATTCTAAAAAGTACAAACTGAGTGATCAGAATCCCAGGGGTACGCGGAAGGGCCCCCATGGCAAGCATATAACCCAGTACTTCATCGATGACGATCTTCTGGGAGTCGGGGAGCCTCACGTTGCGGCTCCATTCGAGGCTTGCCCACCAACCGATGAGGAACAGAAACACCCAAAGAGCAGCAAGCTGACTCATTGCCCAATCTCGCGTCAGGTAAATAATAAAAATTCCGACTACGGAACCAGCCGTTCCCGGCGCTTTAGGTGAAAAGCCGGAGCCAGCTGCGGTTGCGATGAAAGTTACTAAGAATCCCTTGAGTTTTCTCACAGGCAAAACCTTACCAGAGGGGCCGCTCCTCGTCGA